>NZ_JAHRFC010000049.1:0-40257 GCF_020883015.1 Microcoleus sp. CAWBG640 | reverse complement strand
CCCCCAATGCCATCCGAAAGGATTTAGCTGGTGCCCCTTTTTCTGTGGGGAAGTTTTTAGCATATTCTGCTTCAAATTCAGACCACGGGATTATTTGGGCCATTTTTACCCAACGGTTGTCCGCTGACAATTTAGAGCCGTTGGCTAGTTCAAAGTCTAAGGCTGGGAGGAGAGCAAGCTCAGCTTTCTTGTACACGATCGCAGGTGGTTATGCACGGGTTTTGCTCTATTTTACCTGTTTATCTTGCACTAAACTCTCGATCGCGCGATCGAAACCCAGGCCACGTCAAGTGCGATCGATATATTCAGCAAGCCCTAAATAGAGTAGTCCGAGAAGACCACTTACTGGCTGTACATTACTTACATCTTTACTTAGCAAAAAATGAACACATCCCGCAAAATACAGATTGCACTCGGCACAATTTTCCTGTGGTCATCCACATCAATAAGCAGTTTTGCTGCGACCAACTCAATTACCTCTGAAAAGTTTCAGTCAGACTCTGTAAAACTTCCTGTGGAAAGTATTCCATCTAAGCAGTTAAATTCCACACAAGATACTTATTTAATTGCTCAGTCTGGAACTCAGATATACGATATGTTAAACAGGGTAGATTCGTCTCGGGATAAATATTTTCCAAAATTTGAAGATGCCTTGACAAAGCCAGACAGTAAAAAAATATTATTGGAGTTCTGCCCATCTCAACCTCAAGACAAAGTTGACAACTGTTGGCGGATGCTATATAATTGGGCAACGACGAAAGATATGATGGCTATGGACTCCAGTAATTACGCTCTCATGGACAAAATGGGTTCTATAGGCAATGCAGTTAGGGATATTTTGATAAAGAAACGCTAAGAGAGGAAAGGGTTTTGGGGGTTGAGGGTGAATTTTTTGGGAGAAAAATTGCTCGTAACTCGAAAAATTCCCAAGACAGTCGCTAGCAATAATTGGCGATCTACAACTGTTAATCAAGACGTTTTCACAAAAGACAATTGATCTTGCAGCGCTCGCTCTAGTAGGTGCGTTAGCTCTCTTCGTAACGCACCGTCTCAATTATCGGTGCGATGTCTACGAATACGTGCGACGCAGGAATAAATAATTACGTCAGGAAGCGCGTATCTAAAGGCATAGTGCGATCGCCGAGCTTGTAGGGTGCGTTAATGAAATGTAACGCACCATTCGTATCATTAAACTCGGTGGGTTACGCTGTCGCTAACCCACCCTACGTTTTAGGGCGATCGCCGATGGATTTAGCGATCGCATTCTAATCATTGAACTGGTGTAAAGCCAACAGGAAACAAAACTATGTGTACACGAGTGCTATGGACAGGAATGATTGGTGACAAATTTTCTTCAGTATTGTAGGGTGCGTCAGCCCTTTCTCGTTTCCCTTGTAAGCGTAAGTGTTCTAGCTGACGCACCCGGAGCGGCCTCGTTAGTGGTTTAAACGCTCCACAGCTTAACTAATAACTAATGACTGCTGACTAATGACTTATTTGTTAAGAAATTCCGAGCTTGCATAATGGCATGAAGGTCAACATCTGTTTCTAACAAACAAGCATGACCGCTGTTAGCCAGCATCACCATTTCAGCATGGGGAATTACCTTGACTAAAAGCTTCGCTTCGGCTAAAGAAGGTAGAAGCCGATCGGCACCGCTAGCAATTACTAGCGTCGGCTGTTTGATGCCGCGCAACTGATTTTCGTCAACATCAAACGATCGCACCAAAGCCAATCTCCACACAGAGGTGCTTTGAGGTACAGCCTGCATCGCTTCTAGCAAAGCGAGACGTTCCGGCTGCCCAATCCTGCCCAAGGACGCTAACATCGGCAATAAACCCACCACAGAAAGCGGATAAAAACTGGCCGGTAGCCACTGAGTTATGTATGACCCCCACTGTACCCAAGGCTGCTGTCGGAAGGAAGAAGCTGGATTGACTAAAATTAGTCGATCGCACAATTCAGAAGCCTCTAAAACAATTTTCATTGCCAAACATCCCCCAAAGGACTCGCCACAGAGATAAACAGGTCTTTGATTTCCAGCAGCTTTTTCTGCTGCAATTAAATCGATTGTTTCGCTAACGAGTACATCCCAACAAACTTTATCGTCAACGGGCAAAGTCAAGCAGCGAATATCGAAATCCTGAGCTAATTTAGGAATTTGCGATCGCAACAGCAAACCACTACCATCCATACCAGGCAGAAATACAAATAAAGGTAGATCAACTCTCGGCGGTTTGGGTCTTAGAAAACGAACCTTGTTGTTAGCATCTGGCATGATTCAAGTCGCAAATTAAATAGTATGAGGTCGAGAAATTCATTGGTTATTGGCTATTGGCAGCCCCAAGCAAGTCGGAAATCACAAATAACACTTCCTTCTTCTTTATAGCAGTTTTTAATGAGCCCAGATATCGCTTACTCCATTTTCTGATAACTCCATCGATTGCGACCTTGATTTTTTTCGGCTGAGTTTTCTATTCCTTGGGCGAGATGTACAGTTTTTCTCCTTTCTTCAATAAAATAATTCATCTCGATCGCAAATTTGGGATTGCTTTCGATTAGTTGATTCGCTGAATAGCTATCGAGAATAATCACCTGCAAATCGTCGATAACTGTGGCAGTAACTGGGCTGAGTTCCCCCACTAACAGAGCCATCTCCCCAAAGATATCGTCTTTTGACAGATAAGCACAGTCAATCTCGCGATCGTGGATGTCTTTGACTGAAAGTTTAACACTTCCCGATCGGATGATATAAAGCCCTTGATTTTGCTCTCCGATTTTCAGCAGTTTTTCGCCTACTCCATAATCTTGCAAAATCGCTTTGGCTGCGAGTTTGTCGAGCTGTTCCGACTCGATGGCGCTGAAATAAGGGAGCGATCGCAAATAAGCTGCTACGTCTAATTGCTTATCATCCGCCTTGAGAGCGTTCAGGTCAAAATTGTTCCCCTGGATAGAGATGGGCACAGGCGTCGTTAAATTGTTCCGCTTAGCAGCGTAATAAACCCGTGTCATAAAGTCATCACGAACCTGGATCAGATCGATGAAGTTCAAAATATAAAATCTCACTTCGTAGACGATCGCAAAAGAGTCGTAAGATTTGGTAACGACGACCGGCACAGGATCGGATAATATCCCTTCTGTAGCCAGGGCTGCGCTTTGCAGGATGCGTTTCACCAAGTTCGGCGGATATTTATCGGAGAACTTCAAATCAACTGTTTCCGTGTGCAGCGGATCTAGTAAGGTGTAATTGTAAATCGCGTCTTTTCCCAAAACGCTGTTAGGAATAATGATCACGTCTCTATCCCGAGTTTTTAGGCGCACAGCACGCCAGTTCAATTCAATTACCTCACCTTCTTGTTCGCCCACCCGAATCCAGTCACCTATTTTGAACGGGCCTTCAAACAGCAACAAAAATCCCGATACCAAGTTGCTTAGCGTGTCTTGTAGTGCCAGTGCCATGACGAGGGAACCGATACCCAAGGCTTCAGCTACTTTACTTAAATCTACTGCCCACACGCCACCGAGAATATAAGCGGCGATCAATAGAATTATGCCGATGCGCGTCACCTCAAAAAATAAACCTGGTATGTATATCTGCCAAGGCTTTTTTCGGCTTCTGGGAGTTAGCACCGCATTCACCAGCGACACACAAGTCACAATTGCGGCAATCCAAAACACTGTTTCGACAATTCGTAAAGATGCGTCAGCCTTGGTAAACCCAAAGAATTCTCGCATCACCAAGAAGACTGTTAAACTTGGCAACAAAAATCTGCGAACGTTTTCCAAAAATTTCGCTAGGGAATTCGCGTGCTGATCCAAGCGCCCGATGCCTTCTGCGAGGGCAACATTCAATATCGGGAATCCTATGATGAAAATTATTCCCCAAATCCACAGCGATCGCTCTATCACTTTTTCAAACCTCCATTTTTACTCAGAATCAGCAATAGCCAAGATTTTTTTTCTCAAAATCCAGATGGGCAACTTGCCTTTTGTCTCAGATTCAATTTCTTTACCATTCTCAAAAGGATATAACTCGTGAATGCGATCGTACACTTCCTGCGTGACTAGAATAGTCTGGGGTTGATTTTGGTTGTTCAAGTATCTGGCAATATTCACAGTTTCGCCCCAGATATCGTAAGTAAACTTTTTGGTGCCGACAATGCCCGCCATCACCGCACCTGTATTAATGCCAACACAGAGGCTCAATTTAATTTTGTATTTGACATTACACCGATCGACTATATCTAACATCGAAAGAGCAAAATCTACCACTCGCTTTTCGCGATCGAGTCTAGGGGTTGTCAGCCCGCAAACAGCGAAATAGCGATCGCCGATCGTTTTCAACTTTTCCACATCATGTCCCGTGGCTTCTTCATCAAATAAATCGACTAATTCATTCAGAATCTCCGCAGTTTCTTCCACATCCTTATGTTCCGAAATTTCTGCGAAACCAAGCACTCTAGCAAACAACACCGTAAGTTGGGGAAACTTGTCAGCGATTGGTGCTTCGCCTTTTTTCACCCGATCCACAACCGCCCTGGGCAAAACATTCAATAGTAGTATATCGATCTCGCGGTCTTTTTGGGCGATCGATTGATTTTTTTCGCGCAGAATCACCAGCATTTCATTAAAAGTTCCCCCAAGTTCGCCAAATTCGTCGCTAGAGTTCTGTTGAAATTCAGTATCGAACTTGCCCACCCCTACTTCACGCGCACCTGCAATCATGAGATCGATCGGCTTCACTAAATTAGCAGCCACAATACTCGCTAAATAAGTAATGATCAGCATGAGAATGACGGTAGCCAGCAACAGATATCTTTCTAAATTCGACATCGACTCATAAGCTTCCGTCAGATCCATCTCCGATAAAATTGCCCAATTCACTCCCTTAATTTTCAGGGGCGAATAAGAACTCAGCACAGGTATGCCCCGATAGTCATCAACAATCTGAGTGCCTTCCTTGCCGCCCAGCGCTTCTCTCGCCGGTTTTGTATCCACCTTCTGTAAAAAAATCGAGGTATCTAGCTGTTCGATCAATTGAATAGTGTTTTCTGGTGTCCCGCTTGCACGCAAGGCTTTTTTATAGCCGGCTGCATCCTCAATCAGAAAACGCGACATCGAACGCATCAGCAAATCCTCTCCCACTAGGTAAGTTTCTCCCGTCTTTCCCAGTCCATCTCTCTGCCAGTTTTTGTTACCTGTCAAGACATTATTAATCTCGTCAATTGGCAGTTGAATCGCCAAAATTCCCACTAAGTAAGAGCCGTCATAAATCGGGCCTGCGATGAAGGCTGCCGGTTGTCCGTAGGAAGGGCGATAGGATTGGAAATCTACGATTTGGACAGATCCGCGATCGGGATTTTTTCGCACAAGATCAACAACCTTTGCTAGACTGCTTTCCCAGTAAGGCCCATTGCTCAAGTTCGTACCAAAATCCGTCTCCTTATAAACCGTATATGCGATATCTCCGGTTTTGAAATCAATCAAAAATAAATCGTAATAGCCAAATTTTTCAACTAAATTGTGAAATAGTTCGTGATATGTGGCATGAGATTTGCTGTATTCACTACCGTCCTTGGCATCGTTTAACTTTTCTTTTTCGCCAACTGGATTGGAATTCTTAGCGATGTAGTGATACTGGAGATATTTAGCTGCTTTACCATCGGGACGATAAGTTTGAAAGTTTGGCACGCCTTCAATCGCTTTGGATAATTTTGGAAAGAAATTTTTAGTATAATGTTTTTGTAATGTCGCGTCCAAATCTGCTTGAATTTGTTTTTTTTGATTGAGTTCTTTGAATCCTTGATTAAGCTCAATCATTGCTGATACAACCATGCGATCTTCGCAAAGCGTATCGATATGATTTCGCAGATTTTTGAAGTATGATTCAATCTGATAAGCTTTGGAAGCTCTGACGCTAGTTAACTGATTAAAAGTTTTGTCTTTGAGCGTACCTCTTGCCTTGCTCCAAGCCAGAAAGCTAATAATTAAAATTGAACTCAAGCTTAGGGAAATGAGAACAATCGTGAGCTTTGATTTTACACTTAATTGGCTGACTTTTAACATTGATTATCCGGGGTTTATTTAGTATCTTTTAACAGTTTCTAGTCAGTCTACTGCTAAACACAACCTCGCTGGAGTAATTGTGTAATTTCCCCGTGACAATGTTCTGTAAGTTCAGCCACAACTGCTTTAGCTTGTTTCCCTTGATATTGCTGTTTTCGATCGCCCGTAATCCAATACGGATGGCCAACAAAGACATTAACTCGTTTGTAAACTATCACAGGATGCCATCCAGGGCTATCGAACAACGGTTCTGAAGGATCGAACAAACTCAACAATTTTAGTGGTAAGCCCGATCGCACCGACTGTTCCTCAAAAGAACTAATCGCGATCGGCAAAATCACCAAATCCCGCACCGGAGCCCGCAAAGCCAAATGAGCAAATCCCCGCTGAAACTTCCCGACAGTATGCGGTTGAGTAAAATTCACCATCGGTTCCGCACCCTCTGGAAACACCCCCACCATCTCCCTATTTTGCAGCAGCGCCGTCGCCTGAGAGAAAAAATGCTGCTGTCGGTGTTCCGGTTCCTTTAAGGGAAAAGCCCCAAAAGTAGTTACCAATTCCCGAACCACGGGGACTTGACCCATGTAATGATGACAAGCAAACCGGATCGATCGACCCAAAGCCGCCGTCAGCAACACTGGATCTAAGAAACTGCGGTGATTGCTAACCACCAATACCGGGCTCTCTTGCGGGATGCGATCCTCCCGGTGTAAAAACATTTGCGTTCCCAAAGTGGCTAGGAAAGAGCGTGAAATCAGCAATGTGCGATCGGGCGACATAGGCAAAAAGACAGGTGCGACCCTCTGAAAGTTAATTTCATCTCCATATAACTTAACATTTCTTTACCAAATTGGCGATCGGTCATAAAGTAGATTTTTCCCTAAATTTATAAAGTCTTGTTGCGACCTCTCTAAAAATCTTTGGAACCGCAGTCAAACCAAGTTAGCTTAGCAGACGGGAATCCCCACACTATATCGCTTCGATTAGTGTGGGATCAAAGGTACGTGAATCGACGATTCCATCCGCCACAAGACGTAAAAGCGAAAGCTAGCAGGCGATGGCGGATGGATGAGGAGATCATCCCTTCGGCGAGCGTGAGGGGGCATCGCAAATTGTTGGCTTTTCTAATATTTTTTGTTATGATAAACTTAGACTAATCAAAAAAGCAATCTAAGTATTGTGCATTGTGCTGAAAGCTGTCAAAGTCCGAATCTACCCTACTATTGTCCAGCAAGCATACCTTGCTAAGGCTTTCGGTTGTGTGCGTTGGGTCTGGAATCAGTCTTTGGCTATAATAACCGCAACCTATCAAGAGACTGGCAAAGGCGTTACCGCCATGACCATAAAAAAGTCAATACCCTTGTGGAAAACTGACAATGAATGGCTATCTGAGTGTTACTCTCAGTGTCTTCAGCAATCGGTCTTGAATCTAGGTGTAGCCTTTGGCAACTTCTTTGATGGTCGCGCCATGTATCCAACATTCAAGAAACGCCAAGGGAAGCAATCTATTCAATACCCTCAAAATGTCAAAGTATTGAGTAATTGTGAGATTAAATTTCCGGGTTCGTTGGGTACTGTCAATGCTAAAGTTCATCGGGATATTGAAGGTAAAGTCAAAACTGTGACTGTATCCAAAAATCCTGATGGGAGATACTTTGCTTCCATGCTTGTGGATGATGGCATTGAATGCCCAGAATCTAGCTCTGAGGGTAATGTGATTGGCATAGATTTAGGTCTAACCGATTTTGCAGTTACATCAGAAGGTTCTAAATATCAACATCCAAAAGCTACAAAGAAACATGAAAAAAATTTAGCTCGTAAGCAAAAAAAGCTGGCTCGCAAAAAAGATAAAACCACAAATAATCGTCGAAAAGCCAAGCTGGCCGTAGCTAAAGTTCACTCAAAAACCAAAAGAGTCCGCGAGGATTTTCTGCACAAGCTATCGCGCAAGATAGTAGACAAAAACCAAGTCGTAGTAGTAGAAAATCTGGCAGTCAGAAACATGGTGAAAAATCATTGCCTAGCCAAATCAATATCTGATGCTGGTTGGGTAATATTTTGTACTATGCTTAAATATAAAGCAGAAATGGTGGGGAAAGTTTATCTAGAAATAGGTAGATTTTTTGCATCAACTCATCTTTGCTCAAATACTTTGAAGCCACTGCCAAAAATGGATTTATCTGTACGAGAATTTGACTGTCCACACTGTGGCAATCGGCACGATAGAGACATTAATGCCGCGATAAATATCAAAAATGAAGGCTTGCGCTTATTGACGTTGGGAACCAGCGTTATTGCTCCTGAAGGCTATGTAAGACCAAAACAGTATGGACGCAAATCTACTACTGTGGTGGCTGTGGTCGTTGAAGGGAGAAGCCTCCGTCATACCGGTACGACCCTTGACGGCGGGTAGTTCACGCTAACTAGACTAAGAAATTTCAAGTATTTTCGCGCAAGTCCTAATAGCAACCTCGCCAGGCCCAAAATGAATAACTTGCATAACTATCGCCTCAGATGCACGCTGACCTTCGGCGACATTTACGGTCAAATCGTTATTTGGCTGATTGTGATCTTTATGAGTCTCGCCTCCGCCCTCGCCTTGTGGAGTAGCGCCCGTCAAATCTACGCCTTAGCCACCGTCGGATTGATCTTAGTCCTGTCTCTACCCTTCCTGCTGTTTGCGTTTGTGACGACTTTGCTAAATCACATCGAAGTCACAGCCGTAGAACCCGCTACCGAATCCAAACCATCCGCTAGCGCCAATTTACCAGGCCAAAAACCTGCCCCAGCAGTGGGCTAATCCAGCTTACAGATTTTTAATTTTCAATAAAGTTAAAAATCAAAAGTTAAAAACTTCCTTACCTTTGCGTGAGGATTTTTTTTGTGCATCAGAATTACATATACAGCAGAACACTCAACATTACTCAAAAAATGCTAGAACACGACGTAATCATTGTGGGCGGCGGTTTAGCAGGTTGCCGCGCCGCGGTGGAAATAGCCCGCACTGACCCCAGTTTAAAGGTAGCTGTAGTTGCCAAAACTCACCCGATTCGATCGCACTCCGTCGCAGCCCAAGGCGGCATGGCCTCCAGCCTCCAAAATGTCGATCCCGAAGACAGTTGGAAAGCCCACGCCTTCGACACAGTAAAAGGTTCAGACTATTTAGCCGACCAAGATGCCGTAGAAATTCTCACCCGCGAAGCACCAGGCGTAGTCATAGACTTAGAACACATGGGAGTCCTTTTCTCTCGCCTCCCAGATGGCAGAATAGCCCAGCGCGCTTTTGGCGGACATTCCCACAACCGCACCTGTTACGCCGCCGACAAAACCGGTCACGCCATCCTCCACGAATTAGTCAACAATCTCCGCCGCTACGGAGTTCACATCTATCAGGAATGGTACGTCACCCGCCTGATTTTGGAAGCTGGCCAAGCTAAGGGCGTAGTTATGTACCGCCTGCTAGACGGTCAAATTGAGGTTGTGCGCGCTAAAGCGGTGATGTTTGCTACGGGGGGTTATGGCCGGGTTTACAACACGACATCGAACGATTACGCCTCGACTGGAGACGGTTTGGCGATGACTGCTATGGCAGGATTGCCGTTGGAAGATATGGAATTCGTGCAGTTTCACCCGACTGGTTTGTATCCCGTGGGAGTGTTGATTTCGGAGGCTGTGCGGGGCGAAGGGGCTTATTTGATTAATTCCGAAGGGGAACGCTTTATGGCGAACTATGCCCCCTCGCGGATGGAATTAGCGCCTAGAGATATTACATCTAGGGCCATCTCCTTAGAAATTCGCGCAGGCCGAGGAATCAATGTTGACGGTAGTGCCGGCGGCCCGTTTATTTACATGGATTTGCGGCACATGGGACGGGAAAAAATCATGAGCAAAATTCCGTTTGCTTGGGAAGAAGCCCACCGTTTGTTAGGAATTGATGCCGTAAATCAGCCGATGCCCGTCCGTCCTACAGCTCACTATTCAATGGGGGGAATTCCGACTAATATTTGCGGGCAAGTTCGCAGCAGTGCTGAAGGTTTGGTGGACGGTTTTTTTGCAGCAGGGGAAGCAGCTTGCGTGTCTGTTCACGGCGCGAACCGTTTGGGGAGTAACTCGCTTTTGGAATGCGTTGTTTATGGCAAAGTTACAGGTGCAACCATAGCACAATTTGTGCAAAATCGCAAGCTGCCATCTGTAGACGAACAGCATTATATCAAGGAAGCAAGCCAGCAAATTCAAGCACTTGTAGACCGTCCCGGCAAATACCGCATCAATCAAATTAGGCAGCAGTATCAAGATACGATGACTGAGTATTGTGGCGTATTTCGTAGCGCCGAATTGATGCAGGAAGGTTTGACAAAACTGGAGGAATTGGAGCGAAAATATCAGGAGGTTTATTTGGATGATAAAGGTACGTTGTGGAATACGGAAATTGTCGAAGCCTTGGAGTTGCGGAGTTTGATAATTGTGGGGAGAATGATTTTAACTTCTGCTTTGAAGCGGCAAGAAAGTCGGGGAGCTCATTCGCGAGAAGATTTTCCGCAGCGGGATGACGGCAATTTCTTGAAGCATACGCTGGCTTATTATTCACCTGCGGGGATTGATTTGGCTTATATGCCCGTGGCGATTACGATGTTTGAGCCGCAGGAACGTAAATACTAGAAGCTCGTTTGAAATCCTTGTTCCTGTGCTGAACTTGGGAACAAGGAAAATCTTACACACAGCAGAAGTTAAAAAGGCTAGGATATGATAAATTTGGCTAAAATAAATAAAAAATATTTTGGTTCAAATGAAAGTAATATCGTTTCCGGCTACATCGGAATGATTTAACCGCAGAGAACACAGAGGACACAGAGGGAGAGAATAGAGAGATGAATAATTCAGATGCTACCGGATTTGATATAATCTGGTAATTTACGGAACAATAACTATGAGTAAAATGACACAGACATCTCAATTCCAGCAAGCTCTTGAAGCTATAGAAGTTTTATCATTAGAAGATCAAGCCCTGCTTCTAGATATTCTTCAGAACCGTCTGCGACAACAGCGACGAAATGAATTACTTAAGGAAGTCGCAGAAGTTCGTCAAGAATATGCTGAGGGCAATGTTAAATTTGGTTCGGTAGCCGATTTTATGGCGGAGTTGGATGATTGATGAAAATTGGTTGGACTCCCAAATCTATTCGTAATTTCAAAAAGTTAGTTCGTAAAAATCATCAGCTTCGCCTTTTAATTGAAGCTACGCTTGAACTTTTGTCTGAAGACTGCTTTAATCCCAGCTTGCGAACTCACAAACTCACAGGAGATTTATCGGGTATCTGGTCGTGTTCCATAGATTATGATTATCGGATTTTGTTTGAGTTTGCGATCGATCCAGAAAATGAAGAGGAAGCTATTTTATTGCTCAAAATGGGTTCTCATGATGAAGTCTATTAAGACCGATCGCCCTTTTCCTTTATTCTATAAAAGCAGGTTTTGAACAGGCAGGATGCCTGTTCCACAATAATTATGCCAGATGTCTATTATCCCTAACTTCCTCCACCGATAAACTTAACGCCTCCGCCACTTGTTCGGCACTCAAACCCATTCCCAACAATCGGGGAATTGCATCCCTTCTTGCCTGAGCTTCAGCTTGTCGTGCCTGCTCTGCATTCTCGGCTCTTTCCCGCTGTTGTTCCCCTCGCAATTTCTCCAATTCTGCCCTTTCATCGCCAATCAACAGCAAATTACCTTCCTCATCCCACCAGCGCAGCCAAAGCATGGTTTGATTTTGATAACTGCCTTGCCAAAGTCCCAATTCTACGCCTAAAGGTGCGATCGCAAAATGACCCCGCTGATTGAGTTCTAACAGTTGATAATATCCATCAATCAACCGATAAACATCTAATCTGCCATTATTAACTTGGTAGATGCCGTAATAGGGAATTCGCATCACTCGCTCGTACACCCAAAACTTGCCAGGTTTCGTTATTAGCCCTTCATCAGTGCGCGATAAAGGAGTACGATCGCGCTCTTCATCCCCGTTCCCGCTAGCAAATTCCAACGCAA
The DNA here is from genome assembly GCF_020883015.1 of Microcoleus sp. CAWBG640. Taxonomy (NCBI): domain Bacteria; kingdom Bacillati; phylum Cyanobacteriota; class Cyanophyceae; order Oscillatoriales; family Microcoleaceae; genus Microcoleus; species Microcoleus sp. CAWBG640. The sequence goes on along the minus strand of NZ_JAHRFC010000049.1, from coordinate 28,146 downwards.
TTAACGGTGCTATATGTTCCCGCCATAGCACGTAGGAACGGCGAATTTGACCGTCTAAATTTGGCGGGACATGGGGAACGTAAAACCAATCAGGAGCTTCTGCACCTTTCTCTGGTGGCTCGGTTTCTCGCCAGTAAATACCGCAGTCTTGACCGATCGCATATTGACCATCGGGATGCCGTTCCTGCAAAATTGGTCCGATCGAATCAGTTAAAATTAAACTTTGTGGATGCTCCTGAAAATTTTTCACAAAAGTACCATCCGACTCTGGTAATTGAGTGTGGTCTGGAAAAGCAGGAGGTAGAACAATGCGGTCAACGCTTTGGGTCATAATTCCCTCCGAGGTTGTGTCTAATTGGCAATCCGATTTGAGATTTTAGATGGAGAGAGTGTTCTAGTTTTAGTGCGTTGGGACTAGAAGAATTATTTAACCGCGAAGACGCGAAGGACACGAAGGAAGAAGTAAGTGCATGAATTTTAAACTCTTGAACTCAAAACTCACGCACTCAAAACTCAAAACTATCCTTAAGGCTTAGGTAGTGAACCTTCAGGACTCGGTGAAGCGGTCGATTCAGGAGTTGATGAAGCCCCCGGTTTCGGACTCGCAGCAGCAGCAGGAGAAGGCTTGGGAGTATCGCTAGCTAACTGATTGATTTGGTCTTTATAGTTAGGAGGAGCTAACTCCGTAGCCTTAGCAAATAGGGTTTTTGCTTCATCTTTTTTGCCCTGTTCTTTAAATACGATCGCCTTTCCTAGAGTCGGGCGAAAATCCTTGGGATTAGCTTTGGCAGATTCGTCATAAATCGCGATCGCCTCGTCAAACCGCTTCCCGACAGCATAAACCTGTCCCAAAATCAACTGCACCGAAGTTGTATCAATACTTCCCGGTTTTGCCTGATTCGCAGCGGGAGCTGCTTTGAGCGTATCTTGCAGCAATCCGATCGCAGCTTCTGGCCGCTGCTGCACTAACAACAAATTCACCAACCCCTGCAAAGCCTTAATTTCCCCCGGCTTAGCCGCCAAAATAGCCCGGTATGCCTGAGCCGCACCTTCGCGATCGCCCGTGCGTTCCTTAGCCTGAGCTAGTAAAATCCCGTATTCAGTAGTTTCAGGATTCAACTTAGCCAACTTTTCCAAAGGAGGCACCACATCTTTAATGTCCCCCACCCCTTGTCCGATCAATTCCAGCCGCACCTGTAATAGGCCTCGCAAAGCAGTTACATTGTCGGCCTCGCGCTGCAAAACCAATTCGTAACCCCTCGCCTGAGCTTGCAGCAACTCTGATTGCTTTTCCCCACTTGCCGCCGTCTGAGTAGGCGTTGGAGTTGACCTAGTTTGGGCTTGGCTTCCCTTGAGAATGCTGTCCAAAAGTGGGACCAGAGAAAATCCCAAAAAAGCGATGAGGGACAGCACCACCACCACAGTAATCAACCCACGACCCTTGTTTGTTTTATCCATAATTCAACTTGTTCAGCTTAAAATTTACTATTTTCGGACATTGAAGGCATCACCTGGTGCCTAAGCCAAGTCCATCAGGTTTTTAATTTTAGGGCCCAACTGTGACAAAGCAATCTTTTGCTTGCAGCTAATATGGTAACAGACCCACAACTTCATGCTAGCTAAACAATTTTGGACACTCAGACCCGCAGCCCCAAGGATTGCGCCGTCGGTCCAATTTAGTCTGGTCGAGCTAAAAATTACCAAAAATATGGCGGATCAGCCCGTTCGGTAATTGGATTAAGTAAAATAGGCAAGCTGAATATCCTAAATTCTATTAGCCAGCAACTCCAACCACAGGGCGATCGAATTGACGATCGGTCAGCAACTCCTAAAGTCTTTACCAACAAGGATTTTAGCAGCCAACGGACTGCTCGACACTCTACCACCCCTTGAAAGTTGGGGTTGACGGGTCACAACCAGACCAGAGAGCCCTGTGCTCGCCTGTAAGGTGCTAGTAGTTTTGAAAGCAGTGTCTTCAGTTTATTCCTAATTTCCCTCAAGGGATGTGTCTCCGCTGCAAGGAGTTTTTATGAACCCCTCTCCAAACCGCTCTTCCAAATCGCCCAAATCTACTTCAACTCGCAAGGCTCAGCCTCGCGAACTGGCCGTCAATCCGCCCAAAGATACAGTTTCCGTTCCTGAGACACCAGAGGAAAGTCCACAGCCAGAGCTGTTGGCAGCACCGGTTGACCAAAATCAACTGCCAACGGCAACTGATGCCCCAGCATCCAAGGACACTCTGCAACGACCACGCTACACTTCTCCCCCCAAGGAGGAAGCAAAGCCAAAAGATCCACCTAGGGATGCTCCCGCACTCTCAGAGCCAGCACCCCCTTCTCCATCTACCAGCGATACTCCAGCAGTCTCTGTATCGCCCACCGTCACATCAGACTCTGGTGAGCAGGACAGTTCAGCCACCGATGACATACCCGCAGTGATGCGCCAACATCCGATTCCTCCCCCCAGCGAACCCAGACAGTACCGAGCTGTTGGTTTGGTCCGGGGCCGCTACACCCAATCTGAAGAACATTTCACGCGGGGTATGCTCATCGCTGCTGACGGAACTGCCATAGACGCGGTTTTGCTGGGTAGAGTCATGAGTTTAGTCAAAAATCACTTGGATTTGGAACAAGAACACCTGTGGGTGGTCTATCCCCGCACCAGGCAAGAAGATGGTAACTTACACGCCCAGATTATGGGAGTCTGGGAACCTGAAACACTCAAAAAACCTTCGGAAACTTCGTCAGATGAGGAAAGTCCTGTTTCCGGCGAAATTGAGAGCAGTTTAATATCCTCCATCCCCTCTCTCCCAGAGTCTGAACCTAATGTTGAAGATGGCTATTTTTCGATTAGAGGTGAGGTTATCTATCAATCTCACGATCGAGAAAAGTATGTCATCGTCAAAATTAAGCAAGCTCCCCGCAAGAATGAGGACAAGATGAAGTTTTTTAAGTTGAAACTTCAGGGGGATTTAGCCACAAAGGCGATCGGGTTTTTTTGGGATTTCCATGTCAAGTTACAGGCTGACAATCTCATAATTCAGCAGGCTAATAATATTGGGGCACTGCCGATCAAAAAGCGGAAATTCCCCCCTGGCGAAAAACCCCCCGGCTTCCGAGGAGGCGGAAATAAACGTCCATATACTCCTAGACCCAGTGGTGACGGCGCTCCTGTAGGGCGTCCAAACATCAAGCCCTCAGCCTCCGCGCCCCCTGCTCGTAAGGAACCTCTTCCTAAACCAATGAAGAAACCTAAGCCTGTTGAGGAATAACAAATAGGGTAAGTAAAAATGTAAAATTAAAGGTCAAAAAAACTTTTAATCTTACATTTTTACTTGAGGCACTTATCAAATTTATCTAGATGATGGAGTAGGCTTTGCGCCACTAACTGACCAATTTCAACAGGAACAGCGTTTCCTATTAAGCGTCCCAGTTTGCTGAAACAGACTCGCTCGCCAGGAGCCAGGAAGCTATAGTTTTCTGGAAAAGTCTGAAGGATGGCTGCCTCTCTGAGAGAAATTGCACGATCCTGTTCCGGATGTCCGAACCGACCATTACCGTAGCCAAAGCATTGGGTGGTGATCGTTGGAGCCGGGGCGTCCCACTTCATACGACCATAAACGCTAGGATAAGTTTGTCCAGATTTCTTACGATGACATTCTGCCAGCAGTGAAGTATCCCAGTCATGCCATGTGCCTCCGGGTTTTGAGGCTCTGATTCTGCGGAGGTTCAGGTCACTGAGCGAGGACGCTGCATGAAGTGCGTCATTTGGATCGGAGCATCCGGCTGCTAGGGCGGGTAGATGGGAAATGGCCTCACGCACAGTTGTGCAGGATTGTCTGGAAAAAATTGGAGGTACTAATTCTACAGATCCGAATCGAGACGCTAGGAGCACGAGCCGTTTACGAGTCTGTGGAACTCCATATTGAGCGCAATCTACAATGCTCCAATCTATCGAATAGCCTTCGAGTTCCTTCAAAAAATCCTTGAAAACTTCATGCTCTGAAAGCTGTGGTACATTCTCCATCGTCACGAATTCGGGTTGAGTCTCTCGTACCAGCCGGCCGAAGTCGGATACCAGAACCCACTTACTGTCCAGGCGTTCCTGGCGTCCCTTACGGCTGTAAGTCGAGAATGGTTGGCAGGGAGCACAGCCAGCCAGCAAGCGTAATTTCGCATCACCAAAAATATTTGTAAGTTGGGAAGCTGACAGAAAACTGACATCCTGCTCGATGAAAATAGCATTATTGTTGCTCTCGTAAGGGAATCGGCATTGTGGATCGATGTCGATGCCCGCAACAACCTTAATACCTCCTCGGATCAGTCCATGGGTAAGACCGCCCAAACCACAAAACAGATCGATGCAGTTAATGGCTGTACTTCTGCGATCGATGTGAGGCTTTTTGCCTATGTGAGTGCCGACAATAGTCTCATCTTGATTCATGCCTGTGCTCATTGAGGTCGCCTCTCCGGCATTAGGAACTCATGTGCATCTATGGATGACTTAAAGCAATTTACAACCTCCCTCAGATAAAGAGCTGTTCGTTCAGTGAGGTCACGGAGATCGCTAACAGTAATATTATTGCCACTCTCTGCAAATGATAGATTACCGTGTGCTAGTTTGTTCCGAAAACTTTTGATCAGGGAAAGTGCGCCTTGCTGATCCCGCAATGGTTGTTTAACAGCACGATTAGCCTGACGACTTATATTTAAGGATAATCCTAGACGTTTACTAAGTTTGTAAATTTCTTCATCATCCCAATTTCCACCTCCACCTTTTTCAAGTTCAAAGGTTGATATAGGGAGTGCAAGCACTAGGTGATCGCAGAGGCTCAATGCAGATTCCAGGCGATTTTCGTAGTTGAGATCAGTATGAGTGCGTGCCGTACATCGCACCCACTCACGGCGCAACTCAATGGATAAGTCCTTGGGTCGCGAACTTTGATTGACCACTGCGTTAGATACCGCATCTACGCAGCGAGTAATTGTTGACTCGACTAGATTATATAGCTGTAAATAAACACTGGAATATAAAATTTTCTGCTGTTGCGGAGTGATCGTAGCTTCCCCGATTTGTGGAGTTCCTCCCTGCACTTGTTCCTGTATGGACTCAAGCAGGTCAAGGTAAGTTTCAATTTCCTGTAAACGCTCTTCAAAAGCTTGGCTCAAATCCTCCATCCTCAATCTCCAAGTAAACGATCGCGAACGAAATGTATACGAGCCTTGAGTCTGCCTATGGCGTTCGCACCGTCTGCTCCGGTCACTTTTGTAAACTCTTTGCTATTCAACCATTCTTCAACTTCGATCGATTGGTTGGCTATTTCAGGTCGTTCCTGAAGTGCCATATAGCTTCCAATGGCTATAGCTTCAAAACGCGATCGGGGTGTTGCCTTACCTTTAGGTGTTTTGCGGAAACCCGACGGGAAGTTGCGCGATACAAAGTCTATCATGTCCATGAAGCGTTGCCGGTAGGACTCAATGTCCGCTGGGTTATGTTCAAAGTGCTTGTTCATCTTCTTCGTGTAGGTGAAAAGAAATGGCGACACTCTGTCTTTGTATGTCTCCAGTCCATCACCGTAGGCAAAGAATCGTGTAACGAGTTCTTCTCTCTCACGCTCTAATAAAAGCTTGTCAGATATTGGTGCAAGTTCTTCAAAGCTCGGCTCTTGGGCGAGTGAAATCACAAGGTCGAGGAAAGCACCTCCTAACGCACCTCGACGCACCTCAGCCTTGTTGGCGACCTTGCTTCCTGTGTTAATTCGATCGAAAAGATCGAATCGTGCTTGCTCATCGGCGTGTTCATTAAGTACGATCCCCCTAATGGAACGGTTCTTGATTTTTCGTTGCCGAGATTCGGGGAGATCTTTGAATCGAAATCCGGTCAGTAGCGACAATTCTTCCAAGTCACCTAGGGGAAAGTCCCCAAGAACGAACTCCTGAATCGTTCTAAGGCGCTGTGAACCATCAACAATTTCAAGCTTACCTGTTGACGGGCTTTCCCAAAAGAAGAGGAAAGGGATCGGAAGCCCCATCAATACCGACTCAATGAACCGGGATTTGCGCTCTGGTTCCCATGTGAACTCGCGCTGGTAGGCCGGAATCTCGAAATCTCCATTCTGCATCTTTTGGGCCAGAAGCTCAATGGAATATTCCGTCAGATAGAACTCAATTCTCTTTGTGTGTTCAAAAATCTGTACCTCAGCAGTAGCAATCTCCTCATCGGTAAACTTACACTGGTTCTCGTCGATCATCTTTGAATATCCTCTCGTGGTTCAATCAATTTATAATCCGTGACTTTAGTCCGGGTAATGTCTATTCCAATCTGACTTGTGCTCCCCACACATCCTGTGGCAGAAATACTCTGTCTGCTGGCAGAGGAGCAACTGGTGCGGTGAGAGTAAATTGACCAGTTTCAATTTGCTGTTTCAATTCCAAAGCTACTTGTCGGGACAGAAACATACTTGCTAGGGGGGCTGCCCGCACTGGTTTGCCCTCTATCAGAATACGACCTGTTTTTAATTGGGCATAGCTAACTAAACCAAAAGTGGGACGCACGCGCCGGGGGATTGAGAAATCTACCACCGGCGCTACTATTTTTTTGTCTGATACTGCACAGTGGGCAACGACGGTTTCGTTTAGGACAGGAAATGGGATGCCGATTCCCAGCATGATTGATGGGCCGTAGTTTTTGAAGTAACACCCGCGTACCCATTTGGAGTTCATTTGTTTTGCATCGCCGATGAGTGCTAGGGTTGCCGCCGGTCCGATGGGGGTACGATTGGCCTGGCGTTTTTGCAGCGGGAAGTGCTGGGTGCCTTCCCAGGTGATGTAGCCCTGAGCGCCTCCTAGGAAGATGCGCGTGCCAATGCCGATGGTTTCGAGGTCGGGGTCGTTCAGCAGGGGAGACATGGCTCCTAGGCTGGAATAGACGGCGTTGCCTAGGTTTGCTTGTAGGGGCCCTAGGTAGGTGAATAGTGGTCGATCGCCCCCATTGACACCCACAATAAAGTTTTGATATACGTTCCGGGGATTGAATAAATAAAACTGGTTGATGGTATCGCGGGTAATTGTGGTTTCAAAGGAACTGCGGGGGTAGCAGTCTGTTACTTGTCCCAGGGCGCGCAATTGTACGGGTTTCCCGGCAATCAGGTCTTCGATGACGTGTCCGCCGCCTCTTTCGCGGGATTCTTCGCCGTCTTCGGCTACTTGGGTGGCTCCTAGGTACAGGTCTACTGCACCAAAGCCGGAGTAGGCTAGAACGCCGTCTAGCCAGCACTGGCGGATTTTTATGGGGGGATCTGTGTGGCCGAGGTTGATAATTGCCCCTGATGATTCCATTGGCTCGAAGGTGCCTGTGGTGATGACATCGACTTCTTTCGCTGCTTGGGTAATGCTGGTTTCTTGGACTCGGTTTTTGAGTTCTTCGATTGTCCAGACTGTGGCTTTGCCTTGAGTGATTTTATCGTTGATTTCGTCGATCGTTCCCATAATATTATTTGAGATTTGAGATTTTAGATGGATAGATTGATGGATTGGCGATCGGGCTGGTTGTTTAAAATAAAAGCAATATTATAATGAATATCAGAATATTATCATAAATCAAATAAAGGGCGATCGCCATGACTCCAGCGATATTAAAATCAGTCACTTTCGATGAATTTATTGACTGGTATCCAGAAAATTCGGAAAACCGTTACGAACTGCACAATGGAGCAATTGTTGAAATGCCTAAAGCCACCGGAGAGCATTCAGAAGTATCTGGTTTCCTAATCGCTGAGCTCAACTTTGAGATCAAACGACAGGGACTTCCCTACTTCGTTCCCAAAGAATGCGTGGTCAAAGCTGATAATGAGCTATCTGGCTACGAACCGGATGCGATCGTTTTGGACAGGCAAGGGACGGACAGCGAACCGAGATGGAAAAAGCAATCTATCATTACAATGGGTAGTTCTGTCCGGCTAATTGTCGAAGTTGTCAGTACCAATTGGCGGGATGATTACGGCTATAAATTGGTTGACTATGAAGCCTTGGGCATTTCTGAATACTGGATTGCCGATTATTTGGGACTAGGTGGCAGACGCTATATTGGCAATCCGAAACAACCGACTTTTTTTGTTCACCATTTGGTTGATGGCGAATATCAGTCCAGTCAGTTTCGGGGAGACGATCGGGTTTTGTCGCCCACATTTCCCCAATTGAATTTGACTGTTCAACAAATTTTTAGTGCGGGACGAGATGTGGCTTAAAATGTTAAGCCTTTTTAGCCTCGGCGACTCAAGTCGCGGCTACACAAACAAAGTCCGCCTGCGCGGACTAATATCAAATCCGGCTTAAATACTCCTTTCATCTCTTACTCTGCGGAGGGAGGCTTCGTTTGACAAGAAGCGGTTTCAACCGCCGAATCATCTGTACGATCAGGGCTTTCTGATTTGTGTTCGGGCTTGCTTTCTGGCGGACTCTGTGTTACTCCTATAGATTCGTATTCCTCATGAATAGCAGAATTAATCGCTGCTAGCTTTGTGGGACTTGTGTGCCACTGGTTGAGAATGTCTTTAATTAAGACTTCTCTAATCCAAACTTGAGCGACAACGGTGAGGGGAAGGGCAAGCAATAGTCCTAAAAATCCAAAGAATGTAGCGAAAAATACTTGAGCTATTAAGGTGACAGCGGGTAGCAGCGATACTTGTTGTGCCATAACGTAAGGGGTGAGGAGGTTACTTTCAAATTGTTGAATTAGAAAGTACAGGAGTAGGACTAAACCTGATTTTAAGGGAGAGTCTAAAAGTGCGATCGTCATGGGAGGAATCACGCTCAAACCAGGCCCGATATTTGGTATTAAGTTCAGTAAACCGGCTACTACAGCGTGAGCTAGGGCTAAGGGAACTTGCAATACTGATAAACCAATTAGGCTCAGAAGAGTGATGACGCTCATGCTAATTAAAGCACCGATCGCCCATCGACCCAGAGCTATTTCGCATTCATCTAAGATGCCATCGACTCTGCGCCGATAAAAAGAAGGAAATAGTTGGATAAATGCTTTCCGATAAGAGAGAGGTTCTGCTAATGTCATTAACGTCAAAACTAGGACTAGCAAAAAGCTGAGAATAACTCCTAATGTGTTCCCGACAAAAGCTCCTGCACCGCCAACGAGTTGCTTGAATAAAGGTTGTAGTTGTTGCATGATGTCGTTAACATCAAGATTTGGCAGCCGCTGACCAAATTGTCCAGAAAAGCGAGTTTCAATCTGATCGATCCACTCATTTAATTTGGCTATTCCTTGAGGCGCTCTTTGGGTCAGTTGTTGAAACTGTTGAGTAAAGGGTGGTACAATAATTAGAAATAAGCCTACGAATATCAGGACTAGGAAGCTAATTGAAAGTAAGACGGCGATCGATCTTTTGAGCCGGAATTTCTGTAAGTACCGTGCTAGCCTATTTAAGGCTGTGGCTAAGACGACTGCGGCAAATAGCAGCAGTAAGGCTTGCCTGATTTGCCAAAGTATGTAACAAGATGCGATCAGGGCTAATAAGCCCATCCATTGTCCTAGCTTCATTTGGTTTGAGATTTTAGATTGGAATAGGGATTTGCTGTGCGATTTGAGAATCGCATCTTTCAAAAATAACTCTACTCTAACACCACAGGAAGCAGGCTGCTCATTTCCCTTTGGCGAAAACCTGTTCTGGTGTCAGGTTCAATTCGGGGAAAATTGGGGATTCAATGCGATCGCAATTTCTGAACAGTTTAACTTGGTATTCCCCGTCTACGAGTTGATAAACCGAAAAAGTAGGTTGTTTGGGATTACCAATAAACCGTCTCCCACCCAATCCTAGATAATCTATAATCCAATATTCTTGGATTCCCATTAATTCGTAAGCCTCTAGTTTGCGAGCATAATCATCTTCCCAATTAGTGCTAGTTACCTCTAGGATTAGGGGGACTGATGAACCCATTGTAATAATTGATGATTTTTCCCATCGCGGCTCATTTCCAATCGTTTGTTCGTTGAGTACAATAATATCTGGTTCATACCCAGATTCCTCGCGCATGGGTTTGATGACGGCTTCTTTGGGGATGAAGTAGGGTAGGTTTAGACGCTCAATCTCAATTCCTACCTTCAGCGCTGTAAAACCGGACACTTTAGAATGTTTGCCTGTTGCTTTTGGCATTTCAATAATTTCTCCATTATGTAGTTCGTAGTGATATTCTGAATTCTCAGGATACCAGTCAATGAATTCATCGAATGTTACCAATTCTGTGATGGTTTGAATCATGGTGAGTGCCTTGAGTTTGCTTTTGATCGCCCTAACTTATATTATAAGACTTGTAGGGTGCGTCAGACGAATTTTCAGGGCGATTTTCGAGGGTAACAGTCAATTAAGAGGGCGGGTACGGGGGCACCGCCCCTACTGTCAACTGTCCACTGTCAACTGTTTAAGTTTTTCTCGAACAACTTCTTGATAAAAAGCCTCTAACGCAGTCACGCAAACTAGATCGTCTTGTCATCAATAATTTGTTGACATACGGCTTCTAGATTGTGGGGAATGTCGCGAAATTCTGTGCTATATTGGCGAAATTGTTCTGTAACTGGATCTGGATCGTTACCCGTGTAGTAACAGTAAACTTCAAATTGTTTATGGTTACAATAACGCAACCAGCCAGTTAACCATAAAGTGCCACTGTTCGATATTGAATATATGGCAAAATATCCAGCCACTGGCTTTGATTGAAGTTTTCTAATAAAATAATTTCTGGTTCGCAGCTAGTATCTAAATCTTCTTCCATGAATAGATTCAGGACAATTGCTGATATAATTATACTGGCATCTAACTCTGATTCTTCTAAAGTTTCGCTGCCATCTATTACCAGAGTGAGAAAATCGCGATCGGGATGATTGACAAGATTCCTGATAATTAGTTCTAATTCTAAATAAAGTGATTCTTCTGGTTGGTTCCAGTCAGGAAAAATTAGCAAATTTAAGGGCTTGAGATTTAAGGTGGTTAGATCCATTTGATTGTCTGTCTCATTTATCTGGGTGGGGATGGAAGGTTCCTAGCTTAATTTAACTTGTCAAGGTGAAAGCATAATCTGACGATTCGCTCTATGTCTCCCTTGCCAATCTCTAAAACCGTTTCTCCGTCGTAACCAGTTAAAAATGTCTTTGGGGGCGATCGGCCTTAATCCCCTATCTTGGCTGTTGCGACGCCCGCCAGCCCAGGATAGCAGCTACAATCAGGCTGGGGGAAAGGATGGCAATGAGAGCGTTGGAATCAGTGGAGGGGATGGATAAGCTAGGCCCTGCGTACTTGATGGCGACGGAAAGGACGGCGGAGAGGGTGAAGACTTTGACGATCGGGCTGATGTTGGTGTTCATGGAGGTGGTGGTTGGTTCTATAATTAGGCATTGAGACTATTATGGCAAGTTTGTACCCTGGGCGTGGAGTTGAATTTAGACTGTTTTGATTGAATGTGATAATAACAATTTAGATATTAATTTACTGTGTCGCTGCTTGCTGATGGCTTCGAGTGTGGAAGCGATGAAAGAGTTTAGGAGGGGGATGTCTGGTTAGGGCGATCGCACAGCAATTAAATGATGATAAAATGCAGTGATAAAAATCCATCATAAATTCCATGACGCGATTCATTCACGATCGCTTTGCTAAAGAATACCTGGAAGAAATGCTCTCTCCCATCGGGACAGTCAATGTCGGTCGCGATGTGACTTCGGAAGTCCGAGAAATTGATGTCTATTTCACTCCCGGCATCCCAATCCCAGAATATACACAAAATCTAGGATTGTTGGGAAAAATGGCAAACACAACTGCAATATTTTAACCATTTCGCAATCCGATCGCTGTCAGCGACGTCTGGAACTGTACGAGTAAGTTATTCGATTTGCGAAGAGAATTAGATCGGCAGGCAAGAAGAGAAAATACTCGCTATGATGATGCTAAGTTGCCCTTCCTGTGGATTTTGACACCGACAGCCTCGAAATCATTAGTTTCAGGTTTTGGTGGTATACCAAACCTCTCTAATTGGCTGGAGGGCATCTATTTTTTCCCGGAGCACTGGCGAGGGGCAATTGTGGTGATTCACCAGTTGCCAGAAACACCAGAAACCCTGTGGTTGAGGATTTTGGGCAAAGGGAAAGTGCAGCAAAGGGCGATCGGCGAATTGAGCGCTTTAGCAACGGACGATCCGTTGCGGATAATTGCGCTAGAATTGTTGTATCGTCTACAGTCAAATTTAGTAGCGGATACCCCACAAGAATTAGAATCAGAAGAGCGGGAGTTAATTATGACCATTACACCACTTTTTCAACAACAAATACAAGCAGCACAGCAACAAGCTAGGGAAGAAGGTCTAGAACAAGGCAGACAAGAACAGCAACGCTTAATTTTATCAGATTTTCTCTCAGGAAGATTCGGAGAATTAAGCCCCAAAATGAGTGTTTTTTTAACGCCTTTATCCAAGTTATCGGCGACGGAATTTACTCGGATGTTGCTGGGGATATCTATGCTGACCGTCGATGAATCAGGACAGCAACAAGCGGTTAAATTGTTGGCAGAATATGTCTTGAGAAGGTACTTCAATGAGTCAGCAGATATTCTCGCTACAGCCGTTAGCAATTTATTGGAATTGCCAGTGGTAGAATTGACAGTGTTGGTAGAAGAACTGCCACAGTTATCGGCTGATGAATTGAGGGCAAGATTATAGAGTTTTTGGAGTATAGCAATCCTAAATGAGTCGTATTAAGCTGTCAGTCCGCCAAATCTGTCTGTGTGCCCGCGAGTCCGTCAGGGGTTGAAACCCCTGTCTAATAGCTAAAGTCCTCTCAAAGAGGACTAATGAGTTCTTCAGTCCTCTTTGAGAGGACTTGCGCTTTGAGGCAGGGGTTTCAACCCTTGCCGGACTATGAGTTGTACCTTAATTTGACACCAATAGGCACGGTGCGGTGTCCCTACGGCGGATCGCGCGGTGTACTTCATAAACCTGGAATCTGCTATGTGTTGCGGCTTGGCGGAACATCGCCTATTTTCTGAGATACTAAGATAATTTGCCAGCATTAAGCATAATTGAACATGGATACCGAAAATTTAGAGTTAATAGAAAACATTCGCCAGCAATTTGACAATACTCCTTTTCCGAGAATCCCCCTAGAACAATCTCCAAAAGACAACAGTGAATTGCTCTACCTTCATAATCTGGTAACTGCTTACTACTTCAGAAATAGAAAAGTCATCAATACCGAGGGTAAAGTTATCCTGGATGCGGGATGCGGCACCGGTTATAAATCCTTAGTGTTAGCTCTCGCCAATCCGGGAGCGAAAATAGTAGGCATCGATTTATCAGAAGAATCTGTGAAACTAGCTGAGCAACGTTTGCAATATCATGGGGTTGCCAATGCAGAGTTTCATGCTTTAAAGATAGAGGATTTACCAACTTTAGGTTTACAGTTTGATTATATCAATGCTGACGAAGTTCTGTATCTCTTGCCCGATGCTATTGCTGGATTGCAAGCGATGAAGTCAGTTCTCGCGACTGATGGCATCATCCGCACAAACCTTCACAGTTCAAATGGTAGAGCGGGAATATTTCGCGCTCAAGCTGTTTTTAAAGCCATGGGATTAATGGATGGATCTCCGGGAGAATTGGAGATAGAAATAGTCCGGGAAACAATGGAAGCCTTGAGAGATGAAATAGGGCTCAAGGCGGCAGGGTGGAATGAAGAACTCGCGCAGGATGAGGGATGGATTATGTCTAACTATTTATTAGTGGGTGATAAAGGTTGTAGCATTCCTGAAGTGTTCGGAATGTTGAGAGGTGCCGATCTAGAGTTTATCAGCATGGTGGCTTGGCGCCGCTGGGAGTTGATGGATTTGTTCAAAAATCCAGATGATTTGCCTCCGTTTTTGGCGATGAGTCTGCCAGAAGCTTCTGTGGAAGAGCGGCTGCATTTATTTGACTTGTTACATCCCCTGCACCGTTTGTTTGATTTCTGGTGCGGCAATCCCGATCGGGCTCAGGATTTTGTGCCCGTTGCGGAATGGACGGAAGCTCAATGGCGGGAAGCACGGGTACACCTGCACCCTCAATTGAGGACTTCCCAGATTAGGGAAGACTTGACTAATTGCATTGACAGCCAGACGCCGTTTGAGATTAGCCGTTATATTATTGTGCCAACTCTAGCGCCAGTGGCGATCGACTGTACAATAGCTGCCTGCTTGTTACCTCTGTGGGATGGGCCGCAGTCTGTGGTGTCCCTAGTCCAGAAGTGGCTCCAAATCCGCTCCCAGATGGCTGTTAACCTAGAGCCTGTTAGCGAGCAGACAGCCTTTGAGGAAGTCAAGGAATTGTTGCTCAGGCTGGAACTCTTTCTGTATGTGCTTTTGGAGCATTAGAGTCAGGAGTTGAAAAAAAAATTGCTCTGGGGTGATATTAAAGTGCGGATAACTGGGTAAGTTACAGATAAGAGTTAGAAATTCAAGCATCCCACCCCTCAAGGAGAAAAGACTTATGAAGACTGAATTTAAAGCCAAGTTCCTGCAACACATCAACAAAAGAAGACAGGATCAAGGTTTCACCCTGATTGAACTGCTGGTTGTTATCATCATCATCGGTATTTTGTCTGCTATTGCCTTGCCCGCCTTCCTTAGCCAAGCTAATAAAGCCAAGCAATCAGAAGCAAAACAGTATGTCAGTTCCATTAACAAGGGTCAGCAGGCTTATTACGCAGAGAATCCAAGCTTTGGGAGTACCGTTGAGTCTTTGGGTCTGGGTCTCAAAACTTCAACCACTAACTATGTCTACAATGTAACAGGCACGACAGAGGCGGCTACCGCCCTGGCAAGCCCCGTTACTAAAACTCTCAAAGGATATGCAGGGGGAGTTGGGTTGATTAAGGCAGGCGAGGCAAACACTACGCAAAGCATACTTTGTGAGACTGTTGCTTTTGGTGATCCAACAGCACCTACTTTGACTGCGGTGACTGAGGTCACTTGTGGTGCGAACACCATGACGCAAGTTACAAAGTAATTGCTAAGTCTAACAAGTATTGCTTGTTAAGGGAGCGGGTAGGACTCTGTGTGCTACCTGCTCTAATTTTTTATATAAAAACTGTTTTGAACATATTAATCTATGGTTTCTAGGGATTTATCGGCTGTAGGATCAGATTTGCAGCAAAAAACTGATCAATTTCTGCTTAAAGGAGATTATGTTCAGGCTGAAAAGCTCTACGAACAGGCAATTGAAGACGAACCCAGTGTCAAGTCCCACTACTGGCAGCTAGGATTGATGTTGCTATTGCAGGGACAAGAGGTAGAAGCTCAGACTACTTGGCTGTTGGCAGTGGCGGAGGGAGAATCAGAAGAAATAGAGCGGTGGAGTGAAGAACTAATAGAGGTTCTGCAAACCGAGGCGGATAGACAGCGGGATCTGGGTGACTATGTAGTGGCTTGGGCAATTCGGCAGCACATCAGGGAAATTAATCCTACAGATATCAACAACCTGTTGCATTCGATCGGGCTGTCCACCATGCTTGAGACCTATACAGGAGAGGAATTGGCAGATACAGATGTCATTGAGCTACTAAAGTCAGAACAAGCGAATGTGGTAGACTTTGAGCTATTGATGCAAGTATTGAAGAATGTTTTAGACCGGGCTCCTTTCTATCGATCATCTTTTGAGTTGACGGATGCCTGTACAAGCTACGTCAAAGACCCCGAACATTTTTTGGCAATTTTGATCCCCTTGGTTTATAAGATTGGCTACTCTGCAAAGCAAGCTGAGTTAGCAGCACGATTTACTGAATTAGCCTTGCGTGTGGAGCCTCTAAATCCAGAATTACTGGGTGTTTTGTCTTGTTTTTATCAAGATATTAGCGAGCATTCTAAAGGAATAGAAACTGCTAAGTTGTGCTATTCAGTTACGGAAGGCTTAGCAAATAAAGTTTATGCTCATTTCTTGATAATACGCAGTTTGATGAGTGCTGGTGGCTATTGGGATGAATTTTGTTTAGCCTGGGAAAAACAGAAATCCTTGTTAGCGTCTTTGATAGAGGAGCAACCCACATCCTTGACTCAGGGTGCTAATGTTCGTTTATTTATTTGTGTCTTCTTTTTCCCATACTTTCAGGATCTCCCACAAGAAAATATACGAATTCGCCGTCAAGTAGCTCAGTTGGCTCAGTTAAATGTTGAAAATTATGCAAAGGAGAAAGTGGAGAAATGTCGCCAGAGGCGATCGCCCCTTCTCAAGATTGATCCTCCTAGTAAACGTTTGAAGATTGGATATCTTTCTCATTGCTTACGCAGCCATTCCGTGGGCTGGTTGGCCAGGTGGGTGTTTAAGTACCGCGATCGCGATCGCTTTGAAGTAAATGCTTACCTGCTGGGATCTGAAATGAATAGCGACAAGGTAGAAGATTGGTACATTAGCAAGGTTGATAAAGCTTATAAATTAGGATTAAACGGTCACGAAGCTGCCGAGAAAATTTACGAAGATGAAATTGATATTTTAGTCGATCTCGACAGTATGACGCTGAGTAATTCTTGTGAAACTATGGCTATTAAACCAGCGCCAATTCAGGTGACTTGGCTAGGTTGGGATGCGTCGAGTGTGCCAAGCATTGATTACTATATTGCCGATCCTTACGTCTTACCAGAGTCGGCTCAAGACTACTATACGGAAAAAATTTGGCGTTTGCCTCAAACTTACATAGCAGTCGATGGTTTTGAGGTTGGGGTGCCAACGCTGCGACGCGATCACTTGGATATTGGCAGTGATGCTGTGATTTATCTTAGCGCTCAGAGGGGATATAAGTATCACCCCAATACTGCACGGCTGCAAATGCAAATTATTAAAGAAGTACCGAATAGTTACTTTTTAATTAAAGGTATGGCGGATCAAGAATCAATCAAAAAGTTTTTTATCGAAGTTGCGGAATCAGAGGGAGTGGGAGCCGATCGCCTGCGATTTTTAGCATTGGCAGGATCGGAAGCAGAACACCGAGCTAATTTGGGCATTGCAGATGTGGTACTAGATACCTATCCCTATAACGGAGCTACAACAACAATGGAAACGCTGTGGATGGGTGTTCCTATAGTAACGCGAGTTGGAGAGCAGTTTGCTGCCCGTAACAGCTACACGATGATGATGAATGCTGGTATTTCCGAAGGGATTGCTTGGACTGATGAAGAGTATGTAGAATGGGGAATTCGCTTAGGCAAAGATCCAGTTTTGCGGCAGCAAATATCGTGGAAACTACGCCAGTCAAGACAAACTGCTCCGCTGTGGAATGGCAAGCAATTTACGCGGGAGTTGGAGAAAGCTTACGAGCAGATGTGGCAGATATATATTGACCAATCAAACCATTAAGTACAACGTAGGGACACTCCCCCAGATTGATGTGGGGGTAGGCACGGGGGCACTACCCCTACAAATCTCTATGAATGATTTAGGATATGTTAAACTAAGCAAAGCTTACACAACTAAATAGGAAAGTTTGCTATGCTTGCAAAATTAACGGCTGAAAATCAGCTTACTCTACCTAAAAGTATAACTCAAGCTATCGGGGCGGCTGAATATTTTGAGGTTAAGATAGAAGGTGGACAAATTATTCTGACTCCAGTAAAAATTCAAGGGGCTGATTCTGTACGCGCTAAGTTAGGAGTGTTAAATGTGAATGAACAGGATATTACTGATGCTGTGGAGTGGGCGCGTCAGTTATGATTGATCATCCACGAGTGGTAATTGATACAAATTTAGTGTTGTCAGCATTAGTGTTTGGGGGCCGACTGTCCAGATTGCGCTCTGCATGGCAGAATAATCGCTTTATTCCTTTAGCTTCTGAAGTTACAATCGCTGAATTAGTTCGGGTGCTTACTTACCCAAAGTTCAAACTCACAAACTCTGAGCAGGAAGATTTACTGTCAGACTATCTGCCGTTTTGTGATACTGTGCTGATGCCCGATACTTTGCCTGTAGTTCCTGAATGTCGAGATCCTTTTGATATCCCTTTTTTGCTGTTAGCTGTTGTCGGTCAGGCTAATTATTTGGTGACAGGTGATGGTGATTTACTGTGCCTTTCAGATAAATTTTCTTGCCCAATTTTAACGGTCGATCAGTTTTTAACGGTTATTAATTATCAATCACTCTAATTTTTCCTGTTGCTGAATACAGGTATGAATTCAAGATTTCGGAATTGCTATAAGCCAATCTTGCGTATGTTATACTTTATAAGTCAAAATTTTTAAGAAATTGCCTAAATGCCTTATAGCCAATTTACGATCGAACAAATCAAGTCATCGTTTGGAATACGGCTATCCGAACAAGTCGGAATATTTGGAAGTATTCCCGAAGCTAGCTACAGCAATTTTTTATCCGAAACCCTAGATTATAATATTCCACTAGCTTTAGCAATTAACTCGGAAAAATCTCGTTCTGAACTGATTGTCATGCCAATACTAATTGAGCTAAGAAAACAATTCTCCAATCAAATTAGTCTATTTTCTGGCAAAGACTTTACTGTAGATTCCCAAAAAGGTTTAAACGGATTTTGCGATTTTATGATTAGCAAATCGCCAGAGCAGCTAATTATAGAAGCACCAGTTATTGCTATAGTAGAAGCAAAAAATGACAATATAGAAACAGGCTTAGGTCAATGTATGGCAGAAATGATTGCTGCTCAGTTATTTAACCATCAAAAAGGAAATGAAGTTCAAAAAGTTTATGGAGTCGTCACAACTGGTAGCCTCTGGAAATTTATGCAACTAGAAGATCAAACTATCACCATTGATTTAAATGAATACTTTTTAGGTAACGTAGGGAAAATAGTCGGGATTCTGAGAAGCTTGATTGAAACTGAATAATCTGACACACTTACCATATGTCCCAGTTACTTAAGTCCTGTTTAAGATGATTTTTAGGATGATTGCAGCATAATTTGTCTAATTTGTTTGAGGATTCTCATGCAGTCATAAAGTTGATTGCGATGGGGGAGTAACAGGGAGAAAATATTAGATAAATCGTAGTTCGGGTTAGGTTGGATTAGGAGTTTAATAAATTGAAATTCATCACCATTTGTAATTAATCCATAAACAGGGCATTCTGGATTGGGGTTTGCCATTAAGTAGGTGAGGGCTTGGGGTAGGGCAACAGAAAAGGCTATAGTTGATTTAGATTCGATAACTAATACCCAGAGTTGGTGTTGAATAATTAGGGTGTCGATGCGTCCTCGCAGTATTTCCTCTCTGTCTTCTAGGAGGAGTTCAACTTCCGGTTCTGTGGTGATAAAAAAGGGTTCGTCGTATAAACCAGCTAGGCTTAATAAGGGAGAAATGACTAAGTGATTGATGGTTCCTTCAGCTAAGGAACCGCGTTCTCTATGGCGCAAAAATCGGTTTCTGATTTGGTCTAATGTGGCTGTTTCAGAGTTAGTTAGTTCGGGTAGGTCTTGGGCAAATTCTGAAGAGAATTGCTCATTATTTGTTGGAGTAAGATTGAATCTTTCCCGGAGGTTAAGTAAGCTGGCGATCGTTTTTGAGATAGGTTTTGTCTGTACCATAATTGCTCTAATTTTGCGATGGTAGGTAATTGGTAGAGTGTGTTGGTGGAATCTCTCTATATTACAATAAGGTTCAGTTAAGGCTCAACAAGAAACTGCTTGAAAAGTTAAAAGGCTTTAATCGTCGAACCATTAAATGTACCATAGCAGCAAAAATCATCATTTCACTACTTCAGATGACGGAAGAGTTTCGGCTGCGAGATTTGCGATCGCCTCTTTATTCTCATTCTCTAACACAATTCTACCATGCAAGCAAGAAATGAAAATTTCCCGCTGGATTTCGCTCAAGTGTCCAACGAGTGAAATTTCAGGCCCATCAGAAACATCTAAATCTTCTTCCATCAAAAGATTCATCGCTACACCAGACAAAGCGAGATTGGCATCTTCCTCAGAAATATTGCTCGTGTCTACCAGCAAAGTCATCTTACTTTTGTCTGCATGAGTTGCGATCGCTCTGATCGTCCTCGCTAAATCCTGAGATATTAATTCTTCCGATTGCCTCCAATCTGGGAAAATAATTAGGTTGATATCTTTTAATTGCAAGTAGTTGCCTAGAGCATCTATATGATATTTTCGGATTAGTTCGTGGAATAAGGCTTCCATTTGAGCAGAGTAAGCACGACTGTCCAGAAATCGTGGTTTACCAAGCATTTTTTGCTGGATGTACTCACTTTTTTGCTGACGTAATTCTCGGTTTGTACCCAGTGCGATCGCTATCTGGATATAGGACTCTTCACTGCTGACAACTAAATCTGGTATGCCTAGTTGTTGTAGAAGTGCTGCACCCATTGCAGAGCGGAAGCAAGCTCCTTGTCTTGCTACTATAGGTAGACAAACTTCCAAGGGGTCAATCACAGATGTTGTTCCTGAAAAGGGATGGGAATCAAGATATATATCTGCCAGCTTCAGGTATTCTTTGATATCATATCGGTTTGGTACAGGTGTAGGGTCTAATATCAGCAAACTATCTGGATCTGCACCGTGCTGTAAAAAGGCTGCATTTAGACTCTCTATAAAGACTTGCTTGGGATAATAATTAGACCAGTTTGGCCCAAACGGATAAAGAACTAACACTGAGTTCGGGACAGCAGCCACTATTTTTGCCCAAGTATTACGCAACTCTGGAATAATTTTAAACAGGTTAGCTCCTGAGATAAAAACTACTGCGTCTTCTGCTATACCGATGCTTTCCCGATTTACTTTTGTACTAGCTAGATTTTGATCGTTTCCATAACTAAAGCAATGTGCAGAACCATCAAGTTTTAATAATTCCTCCTGGTAGTGCTGTTCTGCATTTTCAAACGATTCGGTCAATTTACCAGAAATATAATAATCTATATTCCGTATTCCTGTGGTTACTACTGAGGCAACACTGGTTACTTGAATTCTTGCCATTCGGTGCAGTGCTAGTAGATATATTTGGTTAGTGACTGCTGTCACATTTGTGGCAATAAACAATATGTCTAGGTCGTCTTCCCGAATTAATTTGACCTGTTCATTTAAATTTTTCGGCAGCAGCTTAAACGAATTAGCGCAGCTTTGACAATATTCCTCTAGGGGATGCCCATTGCTAATTAAGGAATACAAAATAACTTCAAAATCTCGACTGATATACTCATACACAGGCAGTGAGGCAAAGGTTTCCGCTGCTGGCGTGAAATGTGAAGCCAGGATACCCAGCCGAATTTTTTTTCTGGTTAAAGAGCGCTCAGCAAATTCCCAGTCAACTTCCTGTCCTTCTTCTTTGAGAGCAAATGCTGTAATTTCCGAACGTTTAATATAAAGGTCTTTAAGATTAACTTCATTAAAATAAAGAGGTATGAAGGATGTGATTTGTAAAAATTGACTAGCTACATTATGCCAAAAATCAGAATTTGGATTCGTAAAAATAGATCGGTGTAAGTAATTTACTATTTCCTGCATATATTTGCAGTAACTATCTGCCTCGCCAATTTCTTGAAAATATGGGCGACAGTTAAGTATAAATTTCAGATAGTCGTTGAGGAGCCAATGAGGAATGCGAGGGAGATCCTGTGGAAGGGATAAATGATAAGCATTGACATAGAGCATTCCAGCTAGTACACACTGGATAGCTTTTGGATTGTCAAATCCTTTAGAAGAAATTATGGTTACTAGCTCGCCCACAAAAGTCTGTTCACTTGTGGTTAGAGGTTGATTGCAAATTCCACTACCTAGTATTAGTTGATGACCTTTACCGATGTCGCTCAAGTAGACACTTTCAAGCAGAACATCTGCTGTATTCAGCCACAGTTCAGCGATATTTTTTCTGGTTTGACGCAGATCAGCTAATACAGATTGTTCTGAGGAATCTTTCTGGTATTGCTCAACATAGCTAGATAGCCCAGTAAGAAACTGAGGAGATATGCCGCTGACAGAATAATGTTTTATATGCTCTGGCAAGTGCCATTTAACTTTGGGGTCTGGTATGTGTTTAACAGGCTCTACATTCCCTCGCCAAGCCACACCCATGATTTGCATGGTTTGATAAACCATGGTACTCCATCCATTTTGTCTTAAGTAATCTAAGCCTTGGGCGACATCAGGAGATGGTAAATCGTGAAATAAAACTATAGCGTCTGCTTCGGCAACTTTATTAGCAACAATAGCATCTTGGAGAGGGCCAGGAGCAGCGTGTTCTCCATCAATGAAAATTAATGCCCATCGACGTTGCAATTGAGTTGCTAATTCTTCTACTTTTTGTGGACTAAAGCCAGCTATTAGATTAACTGAGTTAAGCACGCCAGCGCATTGAAGCGAATTACTAACACTTTCATAAAAATCGGCTCTGCCCAGCAAAGGATCGATAACGTCTAGCTCAACCCCACCCAGTGCTAGATGGCAAGTTGACCACCCCATGAAGCACCCTATTTCTAGAACTCTTTTTCCCTTAAACTTGAGAGCTGTATTATAAAGGATATGGGCTTCATCTCGATTCTGAAATCCGACATCTGGAAACCGCCTATCCACATACCAGTTGTGAGGAATACCCTGACGCTGGTAGGGCCAAGGACAAGTTTTTGGGTCTGCTACGATCATGTTTGGAAAGCATTTATCAGGCAGAATTATTGATAAGCCAGGTGAAACATAATCTCTGGCTGGTAATAAAGCACGTTCAATGACTTCAATAGTATTTGTGACCATTTGTTCTTCCCTAAACATATTTTCTGCTCGTTTTTTGCAAGACTGACCTATTGACCGACGTAATTTTGAACTCGCGCACCAAGCACTAACTGTTTTAACTAAATCTCTAACTGTGCCCTGCGAATCAATTTTTGGATCTGGAAGTAGTTTGCCAGTCTCGCCCAAAACTTCGGGAATTCCACCAACTGCTGAAGCTATTACTGGGAGTCCTTTTGCCATCGCCTCTATAATAGCTAGCCCTAATGATTCTAATACCGAAGGCAAAATAAAAATATCAGCAGCATCCATCCAGTCTGAAATATCCCATCGCTGTCCTAATATTTTAACTTGCGTGTCTACTCCTAGTTGCTTTACTGTCTCCCTGAGCTGGGTTTCTAAAGGTCCAAAACCAGCCCAAACAAAGTAAAGTTTAGACCATACTGAGCTTTGATGAAGCTGTTTAATGGCTTCTATCTGATATTCAAATCCTTTCCTCGGATCTAAACGAGCAGCCGTAAAACAAACCACAGCATTTAAAGGAATATCAAATTCTTGGCGTAGGCGTTGTCGAGTTGCTGCCTTGGGAGTTTCAAAATACTCACTAGGTCGTCCCCAGTAAATAACTTCTCCCTTATCTTTAGGAAGCCTAAATAGTTCGTGCAGTAAATTCAAAGTTTCGCTGGCGATGGCCAAAACAAATTTAGCTTTCTCATAATGATGTGCCACTTCTTCTAAGTAGTCAGTAAATCGCTCTGCTAGATAGGGAGCTGCAAAACCTACAACAGTAATGTAGGGAATTCTAAGTTGAATGGCTACCTGCTTAGCTGCAAAATTAGATAGGGGACAGGCATCACTAAAGACAATTAGATCTGGTTTAGCACTAGATAAAATTCTTTGAGCATCGGATGGATTGGTCAAGGTACGTCCAAACTCATTAACTGTATTGAAATCCAGCCACCAATGTTGAATCCCCAGTTTTTTTTGGCAAGTTATCATTGGGCTGGATGTCTCGGAGTTTACATAAGAGACTTGGTATCCTGACGTTGCTAAACCACATAGAATTGAGTGATCGTATCGTGCACTTCCCCCTATTCCTGGATCATCTGAATACAAAAGTATATGTTGACTTATAACCATTTATTTCTATTTTACTCAGAATTTTCTAAGTGTTAACTTTTTGTTGGAATCGCCCTTTCCATTACTTCTTCCCCTTCACCTGCCCCAACAACTGCTTATAATCAGCTCTGTCAGGATTCAACTTCACCAACTTCTCCAAAGGCTCGATCGCCCCCTTTCTATTCTTCATCTCCAACCGCACATTTGCCAACCCCTCCAGAGCCGTCTGATTCTGCGGTTCCCGCTGCAAAACAGTTACATATCCCCGTTCCTGCGCCGCCAGCAAAGACTCCTGGGAAACAGCCACCGCAGTCGGCTTTTGCTGGTGCTGGCTGCTCAAACCGCTGCCGAACAGACTTACAATACCAAAAATTGCCGAACCACCAAACGAAACCATCGATACAAACGCGAAAATCTGCTTAATGCGATCGCCCCTATTAACCCGACTATCACCAGATTTTTTCTGCGTACTTTCCATAGTCAATCCTTTGCCTAGACGGTTTCCAGGCACTCACAAAGTACCTATATCTAGAATGCCCAAGTTCGATCGCAAAACGATCGCCCTACCCAAAAAATTTCGAGCGATATTTATACTGCATCGGGATCGATACCCTGACTTCTTAAATAAGCTGCAAGTCGATCGGCCCGCTGTTGTTCCTGTTGTACCTTTTCAGTACCCCACAACAACAAATTGCCATTCTCATCCCACCAGCGCAACCAATAACCCCTCCTCTGAGATTTTTCACCTTCCCAAACCCCCAAAAATAATCCCATTGATTCTATCCAAAATCGGCGATCGGCATCGGGTTCTTCTTGCAGTTCGTACTTTCCAGCAACCAAGCGGTATATGTCCAATTCTCCCGATCGCGGATCAAAAATTGCATACAGCGGCACCTGCAAAATTTGCTCGTAAAACCGCCACTTTCCATAAGGATATGTCGGTTTCACAGAATACCCAGTCTCGTCATCATCCTCATATATAAATTCCATCACTATTGCCGGTAATTCTCCCTGTGCATTGGGAGTATAACTGCGACGAATTTCTCCCGGTTCTGGAGGCAATACTGAAGGAACGTACACCCAATCTGGTGCTTTTACGATTATTTTGTTGTTGACTTTGGCGCACAGTCCAAAGTTAGATGCAATCAGC
This sequence comes from Microcoleus sp. CAWBG640, assembly GCF_020883015.1. Lineage (NCBI taxonomy): Bacteria > Bacillati > Cyanobacteriota > Cyanophyceae > Oscillatoriales > Microcoleaceae > Microcoleus > Microcoleus sp. CAWBG640. The sequence continues at coordinate 3,179 of NZ_JAHRFC010000049.1, read as the reverse complement.
ATTGAAGGTTGGATAAATCCTGCGATTTCCAAGGATTCTCTGAGGGCTGCTACTAACAGCGGTTGGTCGATGTTTTCCACAGGATCCTCTGGTAAGTTGAAATCCTCTGGCATTTTTTCCCAAGTTACGTTGTACTCGAACGGGATTAGTTTTATTTCTGGTAATGATTTTTCCGTCATTGGTTTTGATTGTTGTGTTGCAATTAATTTTTTGGAGATTCTGAATTTTTGATTGAAAGTTAAGATCGATCGTCCCACCGCTTCAAATTGCATCGGGATCGATACCCTGACTTCTTAAATATGCCGCAAGTCGATCGGCCCGCTGTTGTTCCTGTTCGGCCCGCTGCTGTTCTTGTTCGGCCCGCTGTTGTTCTTGTTCGGCCCGCTGTTGTTTCTGAATTCTCAGGATACCACGCAATGAATTCGTCAAATGTTACTAATTTTGTTAAGGCTTGAACCATGCCGATCTCTCCTTTATTCTAATAATATTTAATTTTACTTGACTTTTTAAATTGTTACCAGCTAGTCCCGGAGCAAACTAAGCGCTAGTCTGTTGATAATTCTTGCGTCTGCATCACAGCGATCGATCCTCCTTTATCAATTAGCAAGCGATAAATCTATTCTGACAGATTTATCGCAAATTCAGAACCAAAGCGATCGCACCCTGCATCTTTAGCCGTTATCCTGCGGTAATTCTCCAAATTGCGATCTATAATATCATATCCGTAAACATTTAACCTTCCTTCAAAGCCTGAATAAACTCCGTAACAGCATCGTATTGGTCGAAATAAGTCACGTACTTGACTAACAAAGCAATGTCTAACTCCGGCAACAATTCGCTGCGATCGACTGTTTGTATCATATTTTCTCCCGATCTATTTTTGAGTTTAATCTTTTGATAGCCTAACTGCTTTCTCAATTTTACTAAATTTTACATGGGTAGCGATTAAATTGGTATTAACTTTAACTTTGCCCAATCGCGCGTTCAAACTCGAAAGCCGCATCACCGATCGAATTCATCAACACGCACCGCGTTAGCAAGTCGAAATCCAACTCAGGTACTAACTCGCTGCGGTTGATGCGATCGTAACCCTCAGCACCCAAATTGTACAAAGTAAACAGCCCATCTTCCCAAAACCACACCTCCTGCACTCCTAATGCCCGGTAGCGGCTTAACTTGCTTTTTCCACCAGAAGTAAACACGATTTCTACCGATATATCAGGAATAGACTTCAACTTTTCCAAGCAATAAGACTCATCCGCCTGAGCAGATACTTCCTCTCCTTCTTGAGTCATCGATCCTGTGGGAAAAAACTTAATTCCTTTGCGAATCAAGAAAGTTGTAATTAAATACCCAATAATAGATTTAAAAATTTCGTGTTCTGGGCTGGTTGACACAATTTCTAAAGTTCCTCTATAGTAAAACAACCTGATACCGGGAGAGTCAGAAAACCCTGCCTGGATCGACTTAAATTGTTGCCAGCTAGTCCCGGAGCAAACTAAGCGCTGGTCCGTTGGTAATTCTTGCGTCTGCATCAGGGCGATCGATCCTCCTTTATCAATTAGTAAGCGATAAATCTATTCTGACAGATATTAGTCCTGGACGCATAGGGGCCTAGAAACCGGGTTTTTTCACTAAAATAGTTGGTTGTGACCCTCAGATTCGGTAAACACATTCGACTTCGCTCAGTGCTCTGGTCGGAGTGCGTCAGGACTGAATTATCCTATAATTGTACAAAGACGCGCCCGGACGCAGTAACGCAAATACTGCATCCAGACGACTTCTCCAATGTTGTCAAGCCAACACAGGGAGCAATATCAATTATGCCAAAAAATCCAAACTGGTTGCGTTACGATCCACAGGAAGACAAGTCTCGACACGCAGCAGCCGACGAAGCTTGTTGCTATGAGATGCAAAGAAAATATGGTTGGAAACTACTTGACATTGAGGAAATTAATACAAACGGTCTAGAAGTTGATTGTGTTTTCCGAGGCCAAACAGAGTTTCCCAAATCATTCTACGACACTGCAAGAGAGGACGACGATGCATAAATACATTATTTTCAGAGCCGAACCGAGAACTCCTGGGTGGAAAGATAGAAAATTCCAGCACACTCAATCATTGACTCGCATTTTAGCCGAACACTTTGACTCTTCTAATGACCAAATTCCTGAAGTTGGCTATCGTCCTCCAGAGTTTGTTCGTGTAGAAGCAGAACACGATCCAGATAGGCACGGTTACAATACTCATTACCGCACCAGCGATTGGGAAGTGGCGCGGGTTGAAACTTATACTCCCGATATTCCGATCGGTGAATTTGATATAGTAGTAATCTGCTATTGCCAATATTCCCCGATTAATGCTCCCCTCAAACCCATGCCAGAACGTCAAGTTTCTATCGATTCCTTTAGAGGCGACAAGGAAGCTTATGAACGTTGGTTAGAGTCTCAAAAAAGCAAAGAATACACTGAAGTTTAGGAGTTCCAGCAGAGGACACGGCAGTGCCGTGTCCCTACCATGAATCGGGGTAGGGACACGGCACTGCCGTGTCCTCTATATCATCGTGTCCTCTATATCTGGAGTTTAGACTAAAAAACGATCGCATATAAAAGTAGCTGCCTTTCAACAGAAGGCAAGTTATTGCTCAAAAACTCACGCATTGAGGAGATTAAACAACTAATTTTGAAGACTTTTTGCGTCGAGAAACTCGTTTCTTGACAGTGGGATATCGCGGTGCCTTAGCACGTACCTTTCCTGTTTCCCAACCGGGGGATTTTCCCCTCTGTTTTGGCAATTTGGTAGGAGTACCAATGTCAACTAAAACTGACAACATTGATTGGGCAACACGTCCAGGAGTTAAATCGATCTTAGCAGATTGCCAAGGCAGTCGATGCTCGAGAACTAAGTCCCTAGCCAGCCAGAGTTGCCAACTCATCAATGGCATTAAATCGCTCCACCGCTCACATTGTTCTGGAGTTCTCAAGTTAGGCAATGTCCAATGTAATCGTTGCTTAGCAAACCGATACCAATGATCCACCCCAAAACGTCGTAAATACTTAAACCAAACAGTTTCTAAGGGTAGAGTTCGTTCTCCCACCCAAGCCAACCACAAAGGTGGAAACGGCTGACCGTTTGACATAGGCTTCATTCTTTCGACCAGGATTAAATTGACTTTTTGT
>NZ_JAHRFC010000048.1:0-42727 GCF_020883015.1 Microcoleus sp. CAWBG640 | reverse complement strand
CGATTCAACTCAGAAAAGTAAATTTTTGAAATCACCGGATGCTGTTTTTGGCGTTCCATTTCCTCTTCTATGGCGGAGTATACAAAGTAGAGGTTGCCTACTAATTTCCGGTAAGATGTCTTTTCTACAACGCCTTTTAAAAAGCACTTGACAAAACCGACATTTTCTGCCATTGTGTGAGATTTTTTCGTTCCTTCACGCAATTTGGTCGCTAAATTGATGCTCATAATATATTGTCCAACTTTCTATTTTCGTGGTTGTCGATGGATGCGCCAACAATCTAAAAAATACCTAAGTTATTACCTTAGACTGATTTAATGAGAGATTGTATTAATTTTTATAACAAAACCTATACTGGGCAGAAGGCACAAGGCATAACGCAGAAAATCAAGGGTTTGGGCCAATGAAAACGTCCTCAGCATCTTGGCGGTTGCTATAAAATACACAAACAGTTTAGTCAGTAGTCGTCAGTCATTGGTTGTTAGCTACTGACTACTGACTACTGACTACTGAGCAACTTAGATGTCTAAGTCCAGCAGGTTGAGTTTGGGACCGTAGGTTTCGATGAATTCGCGCCGGGGTGCGACTCGATCGCCCATTAAGATGGTAAAGATGCGATCGGCCTCGGCAGCGTCATCGATTTCCACTCGTTTCAGTGTCCGAGTTTCCGGGTTCATCGTGGTATCCCACAACTGTGTCGGCATCATTTCGCCCAAACCTTTGAACCGCTGAATCGTGTAGTTCGCATTCGCCGGGAATTCATTCCGAATCAAATTGTTCATTTCGCGATCGCTATAACAGTAGTAATGATTCCGTCCCCGTTCCACTTTATACAGAGGAGGACAAGCAATGTAGATGTAACCTTGTTCTACAAGTGCTCGCTGATAGCGATAGAAGAAAGTAAGCAACAGCGTGCGGATGTGGGCTCCATCAACGTCAGCGTCAGTGTTATGGGCGCACAAACCACCAGTACCGCAGACAAAGTTTTCATCATCTTCGACGGAGAAATCATAAACATAGTCGCCTACTAATTCAATCTCCTCAGCCGAAATCACTTTCAGTCCCATCAAATCATCGCTAATTGGCACGTAGTCCGATGATTTGCGACTAGGGCGTGCTAGATGTGCTTCAATCAGATCGGCATTGGCGTGTCGCTGCCAAATTTGGCGGCACAGTTCGAGCTGATTTTTGCTACAAATTGCGATCGAATAATAGGGATGTCGCGTTTGAATTTCCGCATCTACAGCAGTAGAGGGTTCGTGACGAGTTGGACTGGCAATCATCCCCAACTGTCCTAACAAATAAAGCAACCCATCTTTCAGCTTGGGAGAATTAGTTGTCAGGGATAAATGACTGCCTCCTGTTGTACCATCGCCGAGGAAATAGCCTTCGAGAAAAGCCATTTGCAGTTCTTCTGTCAAGCTAAACACAATATCTGGCAGTTGCTTCAAATGTGCCTGTTTCCCTAAACCCCAAGCTTGGATTAATCGCGCCGCTGCAACGCTGTGGAAGTAGAGCTTAATTCCGTCACTGTCTGGGTCGTTATATTGGCGAGGTGTTTCGTTAAATACCGACTCAATGACAGCAATTATTTCCGGAATAAACCGCAGATCTTTCTTGCCTAAGTTAAGGCTAACTTGATGTTTGCTGAGAGTTCCCTCCGCTACATACCAGCCCATAAACCACATCAATTCCCGACTAATAGGTAGGTAGCGGGCAAACGCTTTGTCGCCGTGTGCTTGTGGCACAATTTGCACATCTTCGCCCAGTTGTGCTATTTCGCTGGCTGTGAAGTCATCGAGCGGTTTGTAACAGCTAACTTCGCGCCAACGGGCATTTTTGCTGGTATCATCTTGAGCGAGGCGATCGTCAATTTTCGACGGCAGCATTTCGTAGACAACATTGTCACTGTTACCAATTGCTTCAAGATAAGTCAAGAAGTGAGATAAAATTGGGCGACTGATTCCACGTTCCCACTGGCTAACTGTGACTGGCTGTTTTACTCCCACGGAAGCCGCAACTTGCTTTTGGGTAATGCCGATTGCTTCGCGCTGTGCGATTAATTTTTGCCACGCTTCCGCATCTATTTGTACTCGCGGTTCACTCCATTGATCGGGGACAGAAACTTTTGCCAAGACACGCTGACTTGCAACTTTTCGCACGTCCTCACCTTTGAGATAAAGTGATTTGGTTAACTCAGCACTATAGAAAGTTTCCAACAAATCTATCTGCGTTGGGCTTGCTGCTGGACGAGGTAAACGCCGACTGGCAACTAGGAGGTCTCCTGGCTTAACTTCGTTACCTTTTTTGAGAATAACTTCGTTATTTTCAAAGACAAAAACGCTGTGAGATGATGTCACTTTGATCGATCGATTGTAGCGCGTTGTTAGTTTATACATCCCTTCCTCATGTCCGTGACGAATCACGGCTTTCAGAGGGCGAAAACGAGTAGCATGAGTAGTTTGATCGAAAGACATCACTTGATATCGATCGGCAGCGCGGCGGCCTTCTACGCAGTCATCGATAAACCCACCAATGGTGACGAATTCAGTGCGTCCTGTATCGTCCATCACCAGTGTTGGTTCGTCCCCTGCTACGCTCATAATCACTATATGGTGATACCGCAATTGTGCCGGATCGAATTCTTCGCCTTTAATCCCTAAACCAAGGGCTGTAATTAACGATTGAATTTCGTTATTTTTGTAGATTTTGGCATCGTCTGTTTTCTCAATGTTGAGGATTTTACCCCGCAATGGGAGAATGGCTTGGAATTGGCGATCGCGCCCTTGTTTAGCACTGTTATGAACAAAGACTCCCGCAGCTAATGCAAAGTTGTGGCTGTTGGGAACTTCGATGTCATAAACATCATAGCGTTCTGCTACGGCTTCGATCTTGACCACGCGGTGATTGTAGTTCCGAACTGCTTGACGAGCATAGAGTGCGTCTCCACCAAAATAGCGATCGCAAAAAGTCTCATACTTCAACAAACACTTATCTTTTTTGGTTCGGCGATAGAGATTGTAATAATCAACATCAACCCAGCCCATTTTCATCTCAACAGCCTTCAAAGCTTCCAGAGTTTTGCGGTAATAAGTTTCATCCAAAGCAGCTTTGCGTTTGCGGCGAAACTCTGGTGTCCACTGTTCCTTCGTTTTTTCACGCCTCCACTCTAATAAATTCTCATCTTGCCATTGTTCTTTAGCAAGTTGTGAATGAGCAGCCCGCGCTTGAGGATTGTTAGCAAAATGATTCCGAACCCGTTCCGACTGAGCTAAACGGTTTTCTTCGCAACTCCAATATTCTTGTTGCGCTCGATCCAACAGTTCATTATTGCGGTGGCGATAAGTTTCATTAGTTTCGTAAAACTCCCGCCACTTGCTAACCATGTAGGCCTTATAATCTTCATCTTCCCACTGAGCTATAGCCTGCTGGCGGGTCTTCTCCATTACATCAGGTCGGTGCAACGTTTTCTCAAGATGCGCGCGATGAAGAGCCAAATGTTCTTCAGCAGGAAGGCGGAGAATATTTGTCGGGTTGTTGTTGAGTTTGTTGAAATCAACATGATGTCGGTGATTGCCATCAGCTTCCTGATAAACACCATGTTTGAGGTTGTGAAAATCCGCTAAAAGATGAGTGTAAATCCACTTATCATTCTCAGGATTCCAAACCATTTCATAACCGTCTAATCCCCACCCATGTTTGTTTTTTTGAGAAAACTTGCGGTAAAGCGGCATTAATGAATCTTCTGGACGCAGTAACTCTGCTGCTTTATAAGAGCCATCTCGCAACATAAATCGGTGGTCTGGAGTGCAAACAATTATTTCTCCGTTATCCAAGGTAAGTTTGATTACTTCAGCGTTTTCCTTGGTCATTCGAGCGTTAACAATCTGCTCGACACAGATGTTTCCACTGTCTTTAATAGTGTAGCAAAAGTGTTCTTTACCTTCTGCTTGTTCATCAACTATCTCTTTGATAGTTTTTGTGGTGCCATCAGCCAATACTATTTCCTGCGACGAGAGAAAACACCCGCCGGCTGAATCCCCCTCGACCAGGTATATCTCAGACAGGGCGGGGTCTCTGGAGCTACAGTCCGCTAATTTTCCGGGCAATGGAGACGATTCTAAGACCGATTTACGGCGGACTAAATCGCGGGCACGACGGGCTGCTTCCGCCGCTTTAAATGCCTGAATTGCTTTTTCCAAAATAGCATCCGCTACCTGGGGGCGAAACTCTAAATATTCGGTCAATACTTCGCCAACCAAGGAATCGACAATTCCCCGAACTTCAGTATTGCCTAGCTTAGTTTTAGTTTGTCCTTCAAATTCTGGATCGGGAACTTTGACGGAAATAACGGCTGTTAAACCTTCCCGCACGTTTTCACCGGCGAGGTTGGGTTCGTTTTCTTTGATTTTGTTGCGCTTACGGGCGATCGAATTCATCGTCCGCGTCAACACGGCCTTCAAACCTTCTAAGTGTGTGCCACCGTCGATCGTCCGAATGTTGTTAGCAAAACCGAGAACATTATCGCTAAAAGCATCAACACACCACTGCAAAGCCACTTCTATTTGCACGTTATTGCGTTCGCCTTGCACGTAAATCACTTCTTCATGCAAAGGCTGCTTTTCCCGGTTCATGTAGGCGATGTATTCCTTGATGCCGCCCTCGTAACAGTAAGTTTCGATGCGAGGTTCGCCACTTTTGAGTAGTTCCAAACGGTGGTCGCCAAAAGTAATTTTAACGCCCGCATTCAAGTAGGCTAGTTCTCGCAAACGCGCGGAAAGTATAGTGTAATCAAATTCAATGCCTGTGCTAAAAATTTGAGTGTCTGGCAAGAAAGAAACTGAAGTGCCGGTGCGATCGCCTTTGTTGGGCTTGGCATTAAGTTCGGTGACAGGATTGCCTCTTTCGTAGCGCTGTAAATGTTCTTTTTGGTCGCGCCAAACTGTGACTTCTACCCACTCCGACAGCGCGTTCACCACCGAAATACCTACACCGTGCAATCCTCCCGAAACCTTGTAGCCACCACCCCCAAACTTACCACCGGCGTGGAGTACAGTCATTACTGTTTCTATTCCCGATTTGCCAGTCTTGGCAACAATGCCGGTCGGAATCCCCCGCCCGTCGTCTGTAACGGTAACGGAACCGTCGGCGTTGATCTCAACTTCGATGTGAGTGCAGTGGCCAGCCAGCGCCTCATCGATCGAGTTGTCAACTACCTCGTAAACTAGATGGTGGAGTCCTCGCGGGCCGGTGGTACCGATGTACATCCCCGGTCGTTTGCGGACTGCTTCGAGACCTTCGAGAACTTGAATTTGGTCGGCGCTGTAGCTGCTGGTCATACAAAAATAGCTCCAATAATGAGGCTAAAGCCCCAAAAGCTTCTAAAATGGGAAAACTTCTAAAATTATAGCACAAAACCCTTAATGGCGATGCTAGGGCATTCTGAAGGGAAATTTATTGAGGGGATGGATAGCTGGGAGCGGGGCGGACTTTTTGTGGTCAGCTAGGAGAGTTGAGTGCGATCGCCCGCCAGCAAGTAAGCTATGGAAGAAGCAACAAGCAACAAGGAATCAGGGAAATTAAATCAAATCAATGGTTTCAGCAATTGAACAAGTCGGAGTGCACCCAGAAGGTTGCTCTATGTCTAAATTAATTACGATTTGTGGTGCGACGGCGACGGGGAAGTCGGGAGTGGCTGTGGCTGTGGCTTCGCGGTTGCGATCGCCCATTTTGAGTGCAGACTCTCGTCAAGTGTACCGCGAATTTGACATCGGCACTGCCAAACCCACAAAGGTCGATCGCACTTCGGTACCGCATCACTTAATTGACATCTGCGATCCGAGGGAAACGCTAACACTGGCAGAGTACCAGGAACAAGCTCAAAAGTTAATAATGGCTTACGATGTTCCGCTGTTGTTGGTGGGAGGGACAGGTTTATATATTAAGTCGATCGTGCGCGGTTTGAAAATTCCCAGAGTTGCACCCATGCCAGAATTGCGATCGCAACTGATCGAACTCGGTCAACCCCAATGTTACCAGATGCTCAAGCAAGTCGATCCATCTGCTGCTGAGAAAATTCACCTCAACGATCCAGTCAGAACGTTAAGAGCACTAGAAGTATTTTATGTGACTGGGCGATCTATTTCCGAACAGCAGGGAGAAAATCCTCCAAGTTATCCTATCTTGCAAATTGGCTTGGATTGCGACATGGAAATTTTGACCAAACGAATAGAACAGCGTACTAATCAAATGTTAGAATCCGGTTGGATTGGGGAAGTTGAATATTTGTGTCAAAAATATGGGTGCGATTTGCCCTTACTAAATACTCTGGGATATCAAGAAATCAAACAATATTTGGCTGGTGATATTAAACTGGAAGAAGCTAAAAAATTAACAATTTTGCACACACGACAATTTGCGAAGCGTCAGCGGACATGGTTTCGAGCTTATCCTGAAATTGAATGGTTTGATGTTAGTAAGCCGGATTTGTTGGAGCGAGTTTGGCGGAGAGTACAGGAATTTGTGAAAGATGATTTTGGCGATCGCAAATAATCATGTTAATAAGTTCGTAGTCACGACGACAGTCCTCTCAGAAGGCTGTGATCTCAAATCCGGCTGCACCGGAATGATTAAACCACAGAGGGCGCAGAGGACACAGAGTCAGAGAATAGAGAGATGAATAATTCCGATGAAGAGAGGATTTGATCTGAGATCATATTGAACCTTTCAACGATAAGTAGCAGGAAATAAAACTTCTATTTGAGGAAAGGCGAGCACCGGATCAGAATGAGCCAATCTCACCAATACTCTGCGGAATGTCTCATTTCTTAACCAATCTTGCAGGAATTCGCGCAATTGAAGCTCAGCAGGTAGCAATGTTTGATAAATAGATCGTTCCGAAGATGTCTCTAAAAGCCGATAAAAAACTGATTCGTAGGCTTGTGCTTCTGTGGGAATAGATGCCCAGTTAATGGGTGATATTACCAGCAGCGAAACATCATCAGCTTTGTAATCTAGTTGCTTATGAATCAGAGCTACAGCCTTATTTACCAAGTAGCCTCCAAATGTAAAATAGCGGATACCTTTGGATGAACGAATATAGGGAATCTGGTCAATCCTACAAATCCTTCGCAGGTTGTCTCTCGCTTTTTCCAAACTTTCGTGTAGGCTCCGGGTTAAAACCTCACTCGGCAATTCCTGATTGTGGATGATTTGCCAGACGCGATCGCAAACAAAAGCATCTGTGCTAATTCCTCTACCCCCATAGGTAAAATCAATGGCACTACCTTTTTCAGATGATGGTTCAACAAGGATACCAGCCATCGAAGCCTTGCGTACCCGCCAAATTTTACCTGCAAAACGTACCAGAATTCCTAGTCTAACTCTGAGCAAGTTCTCAGCAGGAACCTCACCTAAAACTTTAGATGTGTAACGTAATTCTATGGTTTGGGAACTCCGGCCAAAGTTACCGTAGATCATTCGATAATCGACAAGTTTGTGTAGGTTTGCATCAGCACCATATTGATTTTTAAAACCGTGACGCTGAAGATAACTATTATTAGCTAATTCACCAAGTATTGTTTCGATAGATGAGCGTTCTAGATAGTCTTGGTGATCGAATAGCTTGCACAATTCTGCAATTCTAGTGAAACGACCACCATCCGATGCAATGATACTGAGACATTGTTGCCCAACCGCTCCAAATAATTCCTGGGGAGAGCGAATGGGTAACTCACCTTTTTTTGCTGCATCGACAAGAGCAATAAAACGCAACGAGTCAAAGATTACATTATCAGAATTATCCGGTACTAGGCAGATAACATTTGTTTTATTGGCGCGTCGATTACTGCGACCAATTCGCTGTAGGAATGATTCAACCCCACTGGGTAATCCCCAAAGAATCACAGCATCAATGTCACCGATGTCAATACCAAGTTCTAATGTACTGGTAGCAATACAGATCGCAGTTCTTGCAGCAGTAAATTTTTGCTCAGTTTCAACTCTAACTTCTGGGGAGAGAGATGAGTAATGAGTAAAAATGAGGGAATTCAAGCTTTTTTCATGCTGCAAAATTCCTGCTAATCGTTCACATTCTCGCCGCGAATTAGTAAATATCAATAGTTTAGTCGGTCTCCCTTCTGTCAACTTGCAAATGAGCTTCAGAAAGCTGGCTTCATCAGCAATATGCCGCACATGGGCATCAATAGAACGATGAGCAGGAAATTGAAGGAATTCAGCACTAGCTGCTGATCCAAACAAGAAATCGCGCACGTCTGAAAGTCTCCCCACTGTTGCAGATAAGGCAGCCCATTGCAACTCTTGTCCTAAGCTTTTTTGGAGTCTTTGAAATAGGATAGATAGTTGCAATCCTCTCTGCGTGTTGTAGAGAAGATGCACCTCGTCAATAACTACAGCGCAAACTGTTTGTAAAGTTGCATCTTTGCGGAAAAGTAGCACTTCCAGGGATTCTGGCGTTGTTACTAGAACGTGAGGTGTTTGCCCAGATACTAAATCATCGCGATCGCCATGACGTATGCCAACACGAAGTCCCAATTTATCCAATGGGGGATACAGCCGCTTTTCTAAATCGTTCACCAGTGCCTTCGTAGGGGCAATATAAATCAGAATCAAGGCTTCAGTTGTGACAGCTTTTCGCCAATAACGACTTAGCAAGGGAGCCAAAACAGCCTCAGTTTTCCCAGAACCAGTACCAGAAGATAGGACAATATTTTGACCCTTTACTAGCGGTTCTATAGCAGCTTCTTGTACCGGACGCAAACTTGTAAAACTTCCATAAAATGCTGAAGCAACACGGCGCTCTAACAATTCAATGCTACTCATTCTATTTCCTCAAGCTGTCGGTCTAAAAACTTCACAACTTCCTTAATCGTTTGACGAGTACGGTCTTGAACTGCAATAGTGCCAGTTTTTTTGACAATTGCAGTCAGACCTAGTTCAATAGCCGATGAATTAGTATCCCATCCATAAGCAATTCCATGAAAGTCCTTAATTTTTATGGTTAACTCTTGTAACTGACTGAGTTCTAGGGGACTCATTTCAAAGGTAGAAAGCGCATCCAATTGAGCATAGTCATAATCCCACCGACCCTTACTAATCAGACGATTCCTGCACTTGCTGACAAATTCTGGTGTCACAGCAAAAAAACTCATGCCCTGAAATTGCTGACCTGCAAAAAACTGGAATAGATTTTGAAATGCCATTTCTTGATGGGCTATATTTGTAATGTTAGATAAAACATCCTCAAATTCATCGAAAAGTATGATAATTCCCCTCATTCCCGAAGCACAGGCAAGGGTATGAATATCTCTAATTGCTGCCCAAGACTGAGCGTAACCTTGAGCTTTAAAATCAAACAGAAGTGCTTTTGTTGTATAGTTTTGCCACTTTATTGTGCGAGTTAATTCTAGTTCTTCTCGGTAGCACATCCGGCTTTTATGTATCAACTCCTGATAAAGCTCCTGTGTCTTATAATTACTTTTATGAAATAGCAAATCCTCTACTAAATCTTTATTAACTCTTCCGCTCATCCAAGCGCGCAAGGCAATAAAAATAGCTGGAGATTCAAGGGATTGAGAAAAATCCCATTGCCCGTTATTCGTTATTTTTTGCCATTGCTTACCTGCTGTTCCTTTACTCTCACGTGCTTGTTCGCAAACCCAGTCAAAGAAAGGGCGGACACCTCTATATTCAGAGTTGTTTGGAATCTCTAAACCACGCCAGATTGCACCCAACATCTGATCCATGCGATTGAAACGGACAGCAGATTTAGCATCCAGGGTTACGGAACTAACAGCAAAATTTGCTTTTAAAGCTGTTTCACGGATAAATCGCAACAAGTGACTTTTGCCAGAACCGTAGTTAGCTTTTAGCAATAGCGCATCCGTTTTTCCTTGTTGAAGCCTAGCGGTCAGCTCCGTAATCTCTGACAGTCTACCTACTGTGAAGTAGCGTACTTGACCATCAGGGGGAATTCCAAGGCGAAGAGATTCAATAACTCGCTGCACTTCTACATTCACCGATTATTCCTCCCTCGCACGAGCCATTGCGTCATCGTATATGATCTCCGCTGGCCTGATTTCTCCTTCAAGATGGTCATCAAAATGTATAATCAAAGCTATTACTAGGACGCGCCAAAAGCGAACAGGACCAAATTGCGAATACTCTTTATAAAGTTCTTTTACAAAAAATTCAACTTGTACTTCAGAAGGTAATTCTCGTGCCGCTTCTGGATAAGCAGTTGCATAAATACTCAGGATTTTCTTAGCCGCAGTCTGATAGTCTGATAGCTCTGTTACTACCTGATCAAAATTCCAGATAGTATCTAATGCTCTCGGTTGACCTTCTTTTTTTGGCTCGCCGATTCGTCCTGACAAAGCTCCATAAGTTAGGATTCCGTGTTTGGGGTGGCTGAAAAAGTCAGGCGTGGTTGCATAGATGAGAAACAGACCCTTCAGGGCTTCAATATTATTGATCAGAGATAACAAATTGTTGTGAGCATCCCGTAGAGAGGATTTACGCATAATAGAGTAAGACTGTTCAGCCTCATCAAACAGAATGAGTAATCCTTTGTAGCCGGAAAGACGCACAAATCCGGCCAGGGATTGTAGCATTAGTTTTGCATTATCTTTGTTGACAATTTTATTAACTTCAAATCGCCTGCGATACATCACCACGCTACCTTCTCCACTAAACCATTGGAGAATTTCAGCTCTATTTTGTTCTTGAAGAGCTAGATCGGGAGAGTCAGGCAGAAAAGTTTCCCAGTATTTTTGAATCATCTTTTTAAAATCAATATCAATGCTCCTATCGAGAATCAGAGCTTCTCTAGCTTTAACGTAATCCTCGTAGGAAACTTCGTTACTAACTTCACAATTGCCTGTAGATAAATAAGCTAAAGATTCTTTTAAAACTTGCCCAAAGGGTGCTGCTTCAGTTTCAGTTAAGTAAGATGCCGTTGAAATATTCCGCAAAATAGAATAAAAAACGCTCTCAAACTTATTTAAAGCTGCTGCTTGATCCAACTGTACATTAGAGACTAGGCAGTTATTTTGAAAGGCGACTTCCCGAAGCCTCCTAAAGAAGTGGGTTTTTCCGGCTCCCCACGAACCGTTGAGAAAACGGATGATTCCCTTTTCTTCTATGCCGCTTAAATGAAATTTTTTAATCCCTGCGATTAATTTTTCATTTCCTACTGAATATAAATCAACACCACGCTGGGGTGGAGTACCTTTGCGAAGTGACTCAACAACCTGACTAGCAATGCGCTGATCCATAATTACACCTTTTTAAAGAACATGAAACCGATATAGCGTTTTTGCTCTATGTGAAGAAGCATTCCTTGATTAGTTTCTTTCGTCTGTTGTAATTCCAGACGGCAGCCATCAATCTCTATTGGCCCTTGCTCAACCAGCCGTGAAAGGTCGATGAGGAATTCATCTGTACGAAATCCACTTTCGTTCTTTCCGAGACGTTGCGTGATATTGCGAATAGGAATCGTTGCTCCATCTGATAGTTTATCTTTCTTGAGTATTGCCAAATATTGGGATAGGAGCTTTTTAAGAAATTTTTTCCCATCAAAAGTTCGCCCAAAAATCCTCTTGTGTTCTCGTTGTACAACCTCAACTATAGCTCCTATGTCAGCAGGGAATTCAACCATTTTTGATGATTCATAGTTAGACAAGCTTGCTGTTTTTTTCTGGTCATCTATATCAAGCTGAAAGAATCCCTGATCAAACTTGTAGCGGGGATGACGACTGTCTTGATCTAACTGTAAGCTAGTCGCCTGACAAGCTTTTTCTAAATAGGCTGGAAACCGATGTGGCTTAAGCTCTTGGGCCCGCTCTTTGGCTACCCGATAAATATCATCCATTAGGGAAACTTCCGAGGACTGATCAACCCTCATCTTCTCTATAAGGTGCTTGTGCTTATCCAATAAATCCAGGCAGTGCAGCGGCCACTGTTTGTGGAGGAACCGGTTAAGGTTGTCCCAGAGCTTGCAAAGGCGTTCTACTTCCTCAGCCTGCGCTTTGATGTCTTTTTCTCTCTGGGTGGTGGAGGCTGCTTGTTCTCTGGCTTGCTCTAAAATTTTTTCAGGGAAAGGATTTATTTCAACCATAGGTAAATTTTACAAAATAGACGTGCAATATGCTGTATTATATAACTTGAGGCTAACTTTGACTCTGCAAAATCTCTCTAATTCTTTGCCGAAACAAACGCACAGCCGAACGCTGTCCGATTGTTCTGCTTTGTTCGATGAAACCGGGAATTTCGGCAACGGGTAGAAAGGGGAAAGCTAAACTGCGATCGCACTTTTGATATTTCCCCTCCACAAGTTGATAAACTTGCAGAGATTGCCGCCGATATCTCCAAAGTTCGGGAACGCCAAGAGCAGCATATATGGCAT
Source organism: Microcoleus sp. CAWBG640 (assembly GCF_020883015.1). NCBI lineage: Bacteria > Bacillati > Cyanobacteriota > Cyanophyceae > Oscillatoriales > Microcoleaceae > Microcoleus > Microcoleus sp. CAWBG640. Next base: position 30,303 of record NZ_JAHRFC010000048.1, on the reverse strand, counting down.
CTTTATTAACAGAAGAATTCGTGTAATCTGATTCTATTACTAAATCAGGTGGCAAATCCTCTGGCAATTTGATATCTCTTTTACCTCTGACGCTGGCTTCATTTTGAATGTAGAAACAACTATCTGGTTCGACAGCGCGAGTTAAATCTTCCCGTTCAAGAGTCAGAGAACCAGCTTTCATCACTTCGATTTCTAGCTCGTCTGCTGTCGCTTCAATCAAACTTTCTATCAGTCCTTTCGGAACTTCATGTTCTAGATACGGCATTCTGATTTCTAATACTCCTCTATCGTAAGCAATTCTCCAAGCTCTATCGTCCCCAACATCTGCCAGCAATGCTTTAAAAGTTGACCAACTGACACCTTTTAAAACAACTCGGTTTTCTGGGGTAATTTCCTGCTCGACGGGAGTTGATGTTGTTGTTACCATTAAAGTAGGTCTGATTTGAAGGTTAACTTTGACTTAGTAAAATCTCTTTAATTCTTTGCCGAAACAAACGCACAGCCGCACGCTGTCCGATTGTTCTGCTTTGTTCGATGAAAACCGGAATTTCGGCAACAGGTAAAAACGGAAAAGCTAAACTGCGATCGCACTTTTGATATTTCCCCTCCACAAGTTGATAAACTTGCAGAGATTGCCGCCGATACCTCCAAAGTTCTGGAACCCCAAGAGCAGCATATATGGCATCTTTATTAACAGAAGAATTCGTGTAATCCGACTCTATTGCTAAATCAGGTGGCGGGTCATTTGGTAAATTGATATTTCGGCCTCTAACTAAATATTCATTTTGAATATAGAAACAGGAATCTGGTTCCACAGCGCGAGTTAAATCTTCTCGTTCGATAGTCAAAGAACCGAGACTTCTAAGTTCAATTTCCAGCTCATCTACAATAGCTTCCACAAAGCTTTCTATCAGTCGTTTGGGTTCTTCGTGTTCTTCCAGTGGCATCCTGATTTCTAAGACTCCTCTATCGTAAGCAATTCTCCAAGCTCTATCGTCCCCAACATCTGCCAGCAATGCTTTAAAAGTTGACCAACTGACACCTTTTAAAACAACTCGGTTTTCTGGGGTAATTTCCTGCTCGACGGGAGTTGATGTTGTTGTTACCATTTAACAATTCCTTGGTAGCTTCATCAGTGTTTATTATAGTCTATTTATCGTTCCCAAGCTCTGCCTGGGAATGCCTGAATTCGATGCTCTGCCTCGCGGGAATAGGGAGGCAGAGCCTCCGGATCTGCGTTCCCAGGCAGAGCCTAGGAACGAGGGATTTTCCGTCAGTTAACTGTACAAACTGGCGACATATTCCCCGTAGCCATTATAGGGCAAAGTCGGGCGAGTTTCCCAGGACCAACTGTTACCTGGACCGACTACTCTTTCGCTAGCTTGTGACCATCGTGGGTGTGGTCGATCGGGATTGACATTGGCTTCAAAACCGTATTCATTCGGACCAATTGTATTCCAAAAAGTAGGTGGCTGTTTCTCGACAAATTCAATTTTAACAATCGATTTTGCACCTTTAAAACCGTACTTCCAAGGAATTACTTGCCGCAGTGGCGCGCCATTTTGTTTGGGTAGTTTTCTGCCGTACAAACCTGTGGCAAAAAAGGCTAAATCGTTAGCCATTTCTTCAATCCGCATTCCCTCGGTATAAGGCCAAGGATAAAATTGCGACATCAAACCGGGGCCGGGAGTAATTTTGGGGTCGTAAAAAGATGTGAAGCGAACAAATTTTGCCTTTGAAGTTGGTTCGACATCAGCCATCAGCAATTTCATCGGAAATCCCACCCAGGGAACTACCATCGCCCAGGCTTCTACGCAGCGAAATCGATAGACTCTTTCTTCGATGGGGAATTTTTTGGAGAGTTCGTCAATGTCATAAATTCGAGGATTTTTTACTAAACCTGTAACTTCTACTTTCCAGTTTTCGGTGGGTAAGGCTTGGGCTGCTTCCCAAATAGATTTTGTGCCGCCGTATTCATAAAAGTTATTGTATTTTGTCGCTAGGGCTTCGTCTGTAATTGCCCGATCGACTTTAGCGAAAGCTGGATTGCGGGTTAAGCCGGAATATGCTTGAGTTGCTGTTTGTTCCAAAGCTGTATTCGCTCCCGAATTGCTCTTGCAGCCCGCAAGTGGCAGGAGTGAAGCAGTGACACCGACTCCAATTAAATTGGTCATAAACCGGCGACGGTTGAGAAAGACGCTTTCTGGAGTAATTTCTCGATCGAGAATTTCCCAGGATTTTGGAATACGAATCAACGGCATAAGTAATAGTTAAAATTTAGTAGTTACTGGTTCCAGAATATTCAACAAGTTATCCAGCAGTCTTCAGCGAACACAGCGCCAAGAAGCGACTATTTCGCGGCCAAATCACAAATAAATTATAACGTAATGTTACTAAAACCCAACAATTTCACAACCAGGGCGCGATCGACATATTAAACAGCCCTCATAGGAAACTCCATGGATTTGAGATGGGAGATTGACGATTTGAGCCTAGGGAGGAATCTGGGGGCTCTAGCCCAGCAGCTTGCCGTCAGTAATAATATTTTACGCGCGATCGACGCGAGGCAAGAGTGGCTAAAATCTGGGAAACAATTATCATAGAACAAATATTGCAATCATTTAATTTGCCCACAGGAAGCGGCACCCACCGCCCCGCTTTCCTCCCCCACTAACCAGAGTCGGATGGGGGTCTCCAGCGGAAAGACAAATGAGTTACTGCATCAATTCCCATTGTCCTCACCCCCAAAATCTCGATCGCGCTACAGTATGCCAAAGTTGCGGCTCGAATTTGCTACTAAAAGGGCGCTACCGAGTCTTTCACACCCTAGGTGAAAGTCTCACAACCCGCACTTTTTTAGCAGTAGATGAAGACCAACCTTCCCAACCCCGTTGCGTAATTCAACAATTTTTCGAGGCCGAAACAGTCGCTGACGGTCAAAAACTACGAAATCCAACATTTTGCGCCCCAGACTGGGCCCTCGATGAGTTGGGAAAACATCCCCAAATACCACAACTACTGGCATCTTTTGAACTCGACTCCCGCCAGTATTTGGTACAAGAATACATCGAAGGTCGCAATTTGACCACCCAACTCTCAGAAAAAGGTGTTTTTAAAGAAATTCACATTTGGTATATCCTGAGCGAATTGTTGCCCGTACTGCAATTTGTTCACGACCATCAACTGATTCACCGAGATATCAAACCCTCCAATATTATTCACCGGAAATCCCCTCAAGCAGTGACAGCTTTGGGAGAAAAGGAAAGTCTCGGAGGTCTAGCTTTAGTCGATTTCGGCTCAGCAATTCCCGCTAACAGCGGCCCGCTGAAAACAGCCACAGCCACCGGTGCTGCTGAATACGCAGCCCCAGAACAAATTCAAGGTCAAGCTATTCCCAGCAGCGATATCTATAGTTTAGGCATCACCTGCATTCATTTGCTAACAGGAATGTCACCCTTTGATTTGTTTGATATCAAAGCAGATACCTGGGCCTGGCGGCATTATTTGAAAGTGCCGGTTTCGGCAAGACTAGGCCGCATTCTCGATCGCATGGTACAGCGCGAAACCTCGAAACGCTATCCCACAGCCTCGGCAATTCTCCAAGACATCAAACATGGCCCGGCATCGATGGATCTGATTCTGGGCCAGCCACAGTGGACTTTAGGCGCTTGGGCTGGGGCGGTTGTCGGCTTGCTATCCCTGGTTCTGGGTTCTCGTTTCCAGTCTCCCCAGCCCCAGGCTTTCACTTATCAAGAACCTGCTACTATTCCTGAAATTCGGTTCAATCCCCCGCCCATGTCCGATTTCCAGCCTCAGACATCACCAGAACCTGTGGCGGTGCGAACTCTGACGACTCTTGACCAAAACCCCGTTTGGGCAGTGGCTGTCACCCCCAACGGCCGCGCCATAGTCAGTGGTAATAACGACGGGACAATTCGCCTCCTGCACAAGCGTCACGGCAAAGTGCTCAAGGTTTTAGCCGGACATTCCGGCCCGGTGTGGTCCGTGGCTGTTAGTCCTGATGGCCGGACGATCGCCAGTGGCGGTGCTGATAATACAATTAAATTGTGGAATCTCTACACCGGCAAGTTGATTCGGAGTTGGGAAGGACACAAAGATGGCGTGTTCTCCGTGGCTTTCAGTCCCGATGGTACAGTAATTGCCAGTGTCGGTAAGGACAAAACTTTGAAATTGTGGCAAGTAGACGACGCTGTTGAGTTAGAAGCTTTTAAAGGGCTTTCCGATCAGGTACAGTCGGTGGCTTTCAGTCCCGATCGACAAACTCTAGCTACTGGCAACAGCGATGGTACTATCAAGCTTTGGAACTGCCAGACTGGCGAATTGAAACAGACTCTCATTGGTCATTCTGACGCCGTTTGGTCTCTTGCTATCAGCCCCGATGGTCAAACTCTCGCCAGTGGTAGTTGGGACAAGACTGTGAAGTTGTGGGACATTAGTCCTAATCATGAGTCTCCTTTACCTGGGGATTCTCAGTTACCCAATTTTACAGACAATTCCGATCGCCTTGAGTCTCATGATTTTAGTTGGAACATCAAAGTAAGTCATGATTCTCTACAGCCCAAGGGTTCTTTATTGCGGACTTTGATTGGCCATGCCGATCGAATTCAGTCTCTAGCTTTTAGCCCCAATGGTGACAAGTTGGCCAGCAGCGACTTGAGTGGCACTATCAAGCTGTGGCAGACGAATACTGGCGAAATGACTGGTACGCTTAAAGGTCATACTACTTGGGTAGAATTGGCTTTTAATCCTCAAGATCAAACTCTCGTCAGTGGTAGTTTTGATGACACGATTAAGGTGTGGCGGCTTTCTCCTTGATTGTGCGATCGCTCGGAGTTAGAATCCCTTCAGTAAAACGCTGTTTTTTGAGAGTCCCGACTTCTTCTACGAAGTCGGGACTCTGGTTATAATTATTCATTAACGATGCAGCCAGGAGAAACATGGAAACAAACCAGAATCCACTCGAAGTGCTAACTGCTAAATTCCAAGAAACTGTTGCCGAAACCCAAAACTTAGCTAACCAAATCACTACTAAAGTTGAGGAAACTGCAACTGTAGTAACCGCGTGGGTACAATCAGCACCAAGTTCCATTGTGAGTGCTGGCGCGATCGCCACTCAAGAAGCTTTTAAAATAGCACACAACATCCGTTTTGAGAACCTGCCCACAAATCTGCAATTCAAATTTGCTAGGGCTGGTGTGCGTGACGGAATGCGAAATGTTCAAGAAGCAGCAAAAGTATTTGAATCCATACCCGCCCAAATTCGCGCCCAAGGCCCAGAAGCAATTCGCAACTTCTGTCAAGATAAAGATTGGAGTCATATCAAAGCACACGTCAATGGAGGCGGTAGCGAAGCTGCTAACGGGGTGTTTGAACATTTTTGGGTAAATCGGGCTCGCGGTGGTGCAGACATGACTGCGGCCGAATTAGCCGTTGCTAAGCAGGTTTTAGCGGATGCTGCGTTTAAGGCAGCAGTTGCCGAAATCGTTGGGGTTGCAATCAAAGGGGCGATCGCAGCAGCAGTAATTGAGTTAGTATTTTCCATCTTAGAAAACTCCCTATTGTGCGTTGAAGGCAAAATTACCCAATCAGAATTAGTGACACAAGTCGCCACCGCTACAGCTAAAGCTGGCATTGCAGGTGGTATAATTACCGCCATTCTCTTAACACTCTGCATGATATTTCCCCCTATAGCGGCGCTTTTAGGTGCTGCTGCGATACCTTTGTCGGTGGCAGGGATTGGTTTTATGGGAATTCGCGCCTGGGAAATCTTTTGTCAGGGCGATCGCATATTTGGTATTACTGAACAAACACAAAAATTTCTGCGGATGGAAGAACGTGAATTGTAGGGGCGGGTTTTACCAACCATAATAGCCTAAAACTAATAATCTCCTAAACCCGCCCGCTCCTATGTAATGTTTATTTGTACCCACTTACTTAGTATGGATTCCATAGAAAAGACTCAAGATCAACAGCATCCGCAATATCGACGCGATCGCGCTACAGTCGATACTTTATTAGCCTCAGAAGCAACCGACTACAATTTATCAGAATTAGCCAGACTAAAAATTCGTTACCGTGGCTTTCCCGGCGCTAGAGATATCCAAAAAGACTTAGAAAAAGTCCTAGAAAAATGGCATCTTACACCAGAAACTCTTTACGAACAAACTCGTAAAATTCACGCTAAAGGTGAAGTTTACAGGAAGCAAAAAAGCGACCAAGAAGATTGGGCTTAATCTCAAATTTACTTGAGACTTTTAACCAACTGCATTAAAACACACAAAAAACCCGGCACCACCAGATCGCACCATGGCATAACCTTTCGCTACGTCAAGTGCGATCGATATATTCAGCAAGCCCTAAATAAGTTTTGCAAGACTTACACATCAGCCCAAAGAAACCCGGTTTTTTACCTAATTTGTCGGTAACAAACCAGAATTTTCCTCAAAAACCCGGTTTCTGACCCCCGCCCTCAGCTTCCAGCCCCGATCGCCCTCCGCGCATTTTCCGGCGATCGCCCCTCACCCCACCCGGAATTACCTCAAATCAGTTAAAGTAAGAAAAAGAACCGCAAGTAACCTCACATTCGAGCGACAATGGCATCCTCTTCCTCTGTAGCAGTTCGCGAACTCCCCCTATTTCCGTTGCCGGAAGTGGTTCTATTTCCCGGTAGGCCGCTCCCGCTGCAAATCTTCGAGTTTCGCTATCGAATCATGATGAATACGATTCTGGAGAGCGATCGCCGTTTCGGTGTACTCATGTGGGACCCTGAGCAAAATAAAGTCTCTGCTGTCGGCTGTTGCGCCGAAGTAATTCACTGTCAGAGACTCCCGGACGATCGCCTGAAAATAATGACTTTGGGCCAGCAACGGTTCCGAGTGCTCGACGCAGTTCGAGAAAAACCCTATTTAGTCGGTCTAGTAGAATGGATTGAAGACGAACCGCCGCAAAAAGACCTTAGATCTTTAAGCCGAGATGTCGAACAACTGCTTCGTGATGTAGTTCGCCTCTCTAGCAAATTGATGGATCAGCCGATCGACCTACCAGAAGACATTCCCAGCTTGCCCACAGAGTTGTCCTATTGGGTAGCTAGCTACCTTTACGGCGCAGCCACGGAACAGCAAACTCTTTTAGAATTGCAAGATACTGCTGCTAGATTGGAACGCGAAACAGAAATTTTAACTTCTACTCGCAATCACTTAGCTGCTAGGACTGTACTGAAAGATACACTCAAGTAGTCCCATTATTGTAGGTGCTAGGGCCTAGCTAATCGAAAATTAGTATCTGAAAGGATTTCTTCATTCTTCCTGAAGCCACCCTCGCCCTTCGACCCTTCGACTACCCTGGCCCAACCGCTGAGTGTCAGGGTCGAAACACCTTCTTCCATCTTCCTTGGGCCCTATTAAACTTGTCGCACACAAAACTGTATAGCACCGCTGAAAATTGCCCCCTTTAAGTTGGCTCCTTCCAAATTTGCACCGCACAAAAAAGCCCCACTAAGATTAGCGCCCTCCAAGTCAGCTTCTCTCAAATCGGCACGATGAAGATTCGCTTCATATAACAGAGATCCTCTCAAGTTAGCCTTTTGCAAATTTGCTCCCCTTAACTTCACCTCAGTTAAATTCGCTGAACTCAAATCAGCTAGCTCTAAGCAAGAATCTATTAAGTTTGCTTCCATGAGATTTGCACCTTGCAAGGATGCACCAGTCAAGTTGACACCGATCATTTTAGTGTCGCTCAAGTTGGCTTTTTTCAGGTTGGCTTCAACCAAATCAGCCCCTGTTAATCTCGCAAATGTTAGATCTGCTCCTCTGAGGTTTGCCCAATTTAATTGAGTCATCAGTAGGCAAGCGTTCTTGAGGTTGGCTCCTATTAAGTTGGCCCAACTTAAGTCTGCTAAAGATAAATTAATCTCTTTCAAATTAGCACACGCCAAATTAATATGACTTAGGAAAGCTTCGGCCAAAGCAGCCTCTTTTAAGTTTATTTCATGAAAATTTCTTTCCCCGGCCGCATATCGCTTCAGAAGTTCATCGGCATTCATTTTGCTAGCCTCTTAACTTTAATACTTGAAAAAAGTGTACTACTTACAGTATACTACATTACACTGTAACACCCAAATATTTTTAAAGTTTCAGTGTAGGTCTTTAGCTCTTCCAATGCCGATCGCACCACTGCGTGGCAGGCATTAGCTTCAACATCCATAAAGAAAATATATTCTCCGAGCGATCGCTTAGTCGGTCGAGATTCAATCCGACTCAGATTAATCCCGCGACTGGCAAATACTTGTAAAGGCTTTACCAGCGCTCCCGGCATATTGGCAGGCACGCTAAAAGCTAGGGACGTATGGGTGCAATTAGACGGTGAACCATCCAGGATCAACTTAGCAGCGGATTTGGTGATGGATTTAGTTGATGGGGGACGCACGCCTATTTCTACATGGTCCAGTTCTTCAACTCCTTTACCGAGTATCCAAAATCGAGTGTAATTGTCGGGATAATCATTAATCGGATGAGCTAACACTGGCAAATTATAAAGTTGAGCGGCTCTGGGCGCAGAAATCACCGCCACACTTGTATCCTCCAGGTAATCCAAGTATTCCGTGGTTGAATTCGCCGGAATTAACTGAGCCGATGGGATAAACTTCCCCAGCCACAACTGACACTGAGCTAGGGCTTGCGGGTGAGAGTAAACTTTTTGAATCTGATTAAAGCTTTCAGCTTTTGAAATTAGGGCGTGGGAAATTGGCAAAACTAAGGCGTGTTGAATGCGAAGTCGATCGAGTCGCCACAGCGTGTCTAAGGTGACAGTAACACTTCCTTCGATCGAATTTTCCACGGGCACAACTGATAAATCAACCAGCCCTGTGGCCGATGCCTCTAGAGCCTGGGATATGGTTGCATAAGGATACAGGGTGCATTCCCAGTTAGTTTCTTGGCTCAACCACTGAACATAAGCCAGAGCGGCTGTTTCTGCATTGGTTCCGACTGGGCCCAGATGTGCGATCGAAATTTTCATAGTAGGGAATTTTACCTAATTGTGGCTACATAGCAGACAGGGACAAATCTGTGTTTCTCCCAGATAGCAGCAAGTAAAATCCGAAAATTAGCGCAGTATCTGGGAAACTTTTCTCCGTTATTTCTCGGATGACATTACTCGTTGCGTGACTTATGTCACTGGAAAAGGGTTATAGTTTATTAACATATGGTTACGACTCCTCTAATTTGATATCGTCTCATGTATATCCGGTTTAATGCTTGCCAATCAGTTGAGATCGCCGTACCAGAGGAACGGGTTCCCATTCAACATTATCTGCGTCAGCCCAAGCGACTTGTAAATGCTCTAGTCGATCGCAGTCGCACTGAGCAGCTAAGTGATGAATGTTTTCGGCTCAAAATGCGGCCGTTACAATTTATGATGCTGAGCATTCAACCCACGGTAGACATGAGGGTGTGGGCGCTCTCCGACGGCACAATCAATTTGGAGTCTGTCGCCTGTGAGATTCTAGGTGTCGATTATATCAACGATCGCTTTGCTCTCAATCTCAAAGGACAGTTGTCACCGCATCAAAGTGGCGGGGGGACATATCTGAAGGGAAAAGCGGATTTGGAAGTACGAGTAGAGCTGCCACCACCTTTGTGGCTTACTCCCAAACCAATTCTAGAAGCAACGGGTAACGGTTTGCTCAAGAGCGTACTGCTTAGTGTCAAACAACGATTGATGTACCAGTTACTTTTGGATTATCGCCGATGGGCTGGTAACGCAACGGAAGTCCTGTTAACCGATAGCCCGACAATCTTATCTTTAGAAGGATAAACCTTATTCTTCTGGAACAGGCAAAACAGCCTGTTCCACACCAGCCTGTTTTTTGCAGATGTCTAATCAAGATCGATTTGAGTCAAGGCACCATCTTCATCGTCCTCAATGATTCCGTGACGGAAAGGAGAATCTGTTTGCTTCTGTGGAGAAGTTTGGTCTTTTTGGTCAGGGCGCGATGGCTGTGGTGGCAGATTCGTCGCACCTACCCGAATGCGGATAGAAGGTCCAGAATTGCCCAAACGAATCGTCATCCCGTCCACCACCAAGGCTTGAGTGATGGATTGGTCATTGATGTAAGTGCCATTAGCGCCAAAATTAATAATTTCCCAGCCAAAGGGATGGTTCCACAACTCGACGTGGTGGCGAGAAACAACCGCACTGTAAATAATTACATCATTGTCGTTCGATCGACCGATCCGAACCACTGATTCGGAGTCAAAAGACCAACTTTGAACTGGGACTGATTGGATAGGATGAAGTAGGGTTAAGGTAATCACTGATCTTACAGAAATTTAGGCATAAATCCAAAGCCTTGTACTTGACCTGGGCTAGTACAGAGCGACGCGGAGCATAAACAGGAAACCTCAGCGCCAGCCAGTTTAGTGGTACATTGACGCGATCTATTAGACATCTCCCATCTCCAGAAAAGCCAGCTTTAAACAGGCTGTTTGGCCTGTTCCACCATAATTTCTGGAAATATCGACCATCATACACTGACTTCATATTATTATTCAGCAGTATAATCGCGATTATTCTCCGCCTCCGTTAAATCATCCTCCTCCCTAGAAATACCAATTTCTGTTTCTTCGGGAATCGGAATCGTGACGACTTGCGCCACTTCTAAAGGAGCATAAATTGCCTTAGCATCCCTCGGACTGACGCTAATTTTTTCGACCTGGACTGAGGGCTGATTGGGGACAAAGTTGATTTGAATTTTCGGCCCCGATCGAGCCAAGTGAACGATCAGACCGTCCACAATGGGAATGCTCGCGATCGGTTGACCATCGAGGTAAGTGCCATTGGTGCCTAAATTAATCAATTCCCAGTTTTTCCCCGATCGCCGCAATTCTATGTGGCGACGAGAAACCACCGCACTGAAAAGAACTACGTGGCTTTCTGTCGATCGCCCTATGCAGACGACCTCTTCGTCTTCAAAGGTCCAACTGCGGACTGGTATAGACTGGAGTGGATGTAGCAAGGTCAGCTTAATCACATTGGCAGCAGTGAGTTTTGGTAGAGCGATTCTTGATGCGATTTTAGATTTTAGACTTTCTTTCGCCCAATCCAAACTCGATCTAAGAAACTTGAAATAGAAACGTAACCAGGTCTCCTTTACCCAAAGAGATGCGATCTCCCGGTCGCAACCGGTGTCGATTTCCCTTGGGCAGGGGAGTATTGTTGACATAAGTACCGTTGGAACTACCCACATCCTCTAGGTAGCAAGCATCTCCCTCAACCCGGAGGTTAGCGTGTACCCTGGAGACGATCTCAGAATTAGCAAATCCGGCAACATCAATATCCGGGGGTACCAAGTCATTGGGCTTGCCTATATGAATCACAGAAAGATTGTGAGGCAATTCCATCAGCGTATTGGTCTGGACGTGTATCAGCCTTGCTGACTGCTGTTGCAGTTGAGTTTTCGCTACACCAGGTGTCGGTTGGCCAGCAACCGGAGGAGTAGTATTAACGGAGATTGCCACAGGTTCAGTGGTAACAGCAACCGAGGGTAATGGTGGCGCGTCGGGAACAGCAGGCGGAATGCTAAGGGGAGTTTTTTCCAAGTTAGGTCCTGGATTTGCCGTCACGACAGTTTCCGGTACTATCAGGGGTTCCGGCGACACTAAATCTGGCATCAATGGCGATACCACTGTCGGGCCCACAGAGGATGGCACTACAGTTGCCTCTCTTTCTGGAACAGAGGAACCTGGACGTAAATTAAAGCCACACTGACCACAAAAAGCTGCATCTGTCTGAACCGCAGCACCGCAGTTCGAGCAACTGGCGGTAACGGGTAAAGGCGTGTAGCAAGCCTCACACTGGTTAGCTCCGTCGGGGTTTTGGTGATTGCAATTGGGACAGACAATCATCGATTTCTCCTTGCTATCGGCCAGATTTTCAAATCAGCCTCATAAAAATAGTTTAGTGTACGGTCAAATTTTAACTTTAACCGCCACCATTCTCCTATTGCTTTGCCAATGCTAGCAACTGGCCTTGGGCGGTTCTGGGAGGGATGACGGGCTTTTTGAAGTTAATCAAGTAATCCACGGCTTGATGGCTGTGGCTTTCTGTTACCCTCAATAGCACCAGCGTCGATCGATGATTATAATCTTAATGAAGTTTTATAATACTATATTTGCACACTCCCACACCTATCACCCCACACCTAACCGAGGGATTGTAACTCTTCCCCCGCTGCCGCATCTAGCAACCACAAGAGTTCGCCACTCGGTTGAATCAGTCTGGATGGATAAGTCAAGTCATCGGCTACGGGGGCAAAAATTTGAGCGAGGGCTGGTTTTTTGCTGCCTCCTGCCACAATGAAGATGACACAACGAGCATGGTTAATTAAGGGAACTGTAAACGTGATGCGGGGTTGACCGTCCTTGTTACCCACCGTCACTAGGGCATCGCGCACTTGTAAAGCCGCTGTGTGCGGAAATAAAGAGGCTGTGTGGGCGTCGTCTCCGATACCTAATAAAATTATGTCGATCGCCGGAAACTCCCCCTCGGATACCTGGAAGAACTGTTGCAATTCAGTTTGGTAGGCCAAGGCATCCGCGGCCGGGTCCCCACTACCTGTCGGCATCGGGTGAATGTTACTGGGGGGGATGTTTACTTTGTCCAGCCATGCCAGACGTGCCATTTTTTGATTGCTATCCTGGTGGTCTGAAGGTACGTAGCGTTCATCCCCCCAGAAAACGTGAATTTTATCCCACGGCAAGTCTTGAGCGCTCAGCAATTTGTAAAGTGGTTCTGGTGTGCTTCCGCCTGCTGCGGCGATCGTACATATTCCTCGTTCTGCTATGGCTGCTTGGATTTGGGAGCACACAACCGAGAGCGATCGAGCTATTAATTCTTCCCGATTGGCTAATACTTCTACTACTTTTGTCATCTTTTTAATTTCAAATTGTCTTAGATCGTCGTCGGTAATTGCCAACGCCGGCTGTAACTTTTTTCCTTGTCAGTCGATCGCCAAACCCCCTCCAGCAGGATTGACACCGTGCTAACTCGAATTTTATCATCCTCATGAGCGTTGATTTTAATGGGCAATCAATTATTTTCTCAACCTGCTTTAGATAAATTCATATTTTGTAGATATTTGAAGCTATTTTTCCTCAAAAGTGCGCCCGTGCGAAGCTATTCCCTACGGGAATCCTCGCAGTCTTTGACAGCCAACAGCATAAACAGGATATAATATAATTACCAAAACTTGTTTTAAGTCTGTGCTAAATACCAAAGCAAAACTATGTCAAGTTTTAAACGATTCCCTACATCTGTCCGCTATCTCATAGCGCGGTTACGCCACTGGATGCAGCCTATGGTTTGGGCACCGCTAGCAGTTCTCTGTGCCGGGAGTTTGTTTATCTGGGAGGTATCGGTAAATCCAGAACGCTTGAGCATAGATGGCGAAGATGTAGCAACTTCCAATAATCCCACTCCCATCGCGGGGCTATCTGCTGAAGATAGTGCAATTGCTGCTGAAATCGATAGCGTACCCCTGCTAGTCAATCAATTCAATCGCTCTAATCCAGAACTCGGTTTTTTTAATTCACCCATAGTCAAAACCCAAGGTTTATTCGATGAAATTAGCGCTAGGCGAGCCGAAAAATTTCCGCCATCTCTAGTTTCCAAACAGCCAGCAATCAACACATCTTTATCCCTCCCCAATATCGCAAATTCTGTGGCTTCCGCCACCCAAAATAACCAGACAAACTCAAGCTTGGCCACTGCAAACGCCACATCAGCTTTGAGTCCTTCTCTCGACGGCGGGCAGACTGTCGCGACTTCCAACCTTGGCCTGGGAGACTCCTTGGAGACAGCAACTTTATCCCAGGCTAACGGTAGTGCTAGTTCAGGCAAAAAAAACCCAAATTCTCTTCCTTTAAGTCCCTTACAAGCAGCTATGAAAAAATACATCGCTGCCGACACTTTAGTAGTGGCGAATTCTACTGAAAAAACTGCCAAGGAAAGTAAATTGCCCGATCGACTAAACGGCACTTTGTCTCCTACAAATCCCGACAATTTGCTCCCAACCACCACTACAGCTCAAGCAAAACCAAATCCTGTGAATTTTCCCACTCCACTTACGCAGGTTCCGGCTTCCACAAATATTATTAACGACTCTCAGCCAGTTTCCAACCCATCCACCACATTACCTGAATCCTGGGGCCGATTAAATTCCACAGTACCAGTTATGCCCGAAATTACCATACAGCCTGTAAATGTGGTGGCACCCAAAAATCCCTACCAAACTAATTTATCCGGTTCCGATTTCATACCTAAAACTCAACCTTCTGTAATTCCCGTCGCCACACCTTCCCCCATACAGCTACTTCCCAATGTCGAAAAATCTGCTGTTCCTAATGCGATGGTCGAAAGCAAAATCCTTAACCCTCAATTCTATCCCAATTCAGCCAATTCTCAATTTAAATCAGCTCAGCCTAGTCAGTCCAACTCGCCAACCCAGTCTAATTTTGGAGTTGTTCCTCAAAACACAAATCAGGGCCTGCCACCAATTCCACCACAGCCTTCTCCTCCACAGCGACAGATTCCAGGACGCTATCTTGGTGGAGGCGAAATCAATACTTTTTCTAACCCATAGATTTTTTATTTTATTGAATATAAAAAAATCGCCCTTTTTTTTAGGGTTAAACGCTTGACTCTTGCCCTTTAATAAGGTACAATCTAATAATGGGAATAGCGACAAAAATAATTATTTTTGTCGCTATTCCCATTATCTAATAATATCATGCCAAATCAACGAAAGTCAATAGGTAATCCTTCTTTTTTATGGCCGAGGACTTAGGGAAGATGGGGAGAGCGGGAAGTCATATAAAATCATCTCTTCATCGTCCTGTATTAAACTCTCTCTTGTCTTCCTTCGCGTACTTCGCGCCTTCGCGGTTAAATCATTCCGATACAACCGGAATTGATATCAGATTTTAATTCAAAAAAAATTCAAATCTCACATCTCAAATGCCTCGATGTCCTTACCTAGGGCTTGCTGAATAATCGATCGCAAATCAAGAATAAGAGCGATCGATATATTCAAGCTGGGTTAAATATAAGTTTTTTCTGTATCGATTCCACCCAAATATAATTGTAGATTATCTTCCACCCAAAAACAGGTGTTCTTTTTCCAAATAGACATAAAAACACACACAAAACCCGGCGCTACCAGGTAGCAAGGTTCATTACCAAAAAACTAATTGCAATAACTGTACCAGATGTATTATCAAGTTTAGCCATCACTCGATTTAGCCCGAATCTTCGTTTCCCTTGTCCAAATTTGCCCTCGATCGCATTTCTAATTCTTTCATCTTCTTTAGCTTGCTTCTTTTTTGCTTTACTCACATTTGCTGGGGGTCTTCCTAGGGGCGGTCCACTGATTCTAATTCCTTTTTCTTTGCACCATGCTCGGTTTTCTCTTGTACGGTAAATGCGATCTGCATGAACGGACTCTGGATAATATCCTGTGAACTTATAATATGCTTCTACTTGGGCTTTCAAGTAAAGAGATTCATTAAAGTTATCCCAGCTCATCCGGTCTAAAAATACATATCCTTCAAAACAACTGGCTGATAGTTTAGCTCCAAACTCTACGTTTTTACCTGCTTTACCTCTGACTATAGGACGAATATGGGGTTGACTTAAACTTACTATTCTATCCTCAATACTCTGTTTATTATTGTCAAATAACCATTGCTGTTGGCGAGCGACTTCTGTGAGGACTAGCAAAGTTTTATATTGCTTTTTATTCAGACCTTCTAGGCTCGCACCTGAATCGATTAACTGTTCAATATGAGCTAGGTTTCTTTTGATGTATTGAAGTTGTTTTTTAATTGCCTGGATTCTTTTGTTACGGGTTGGTCGTCTTTGTTTTGCTACTGCTAAGTAGTTTTTTCTTGCTAAATTACGGTAGGTTCTTGGTTTTTTGTGGATTTTTTCTTTGATTTGTTTATACAGGATGTCTAGGATTTTTTCGGTATGAACTCTGGCTCTGTTTAATAGTCCTAGGTCGGTCGGATAACTAATGTCGGCTGGGGCGCAGGTTGCATCTATGATTAGTTTGCCGCGATTGGGTGACTCATTTTTGGCGTCCGAATCCTTTTTTTTTTCGGGTGGGATTGGGGTAATTTCTCGCATTTTTTCGACCATGCGTTCGTTCACTTTATTAATTAGGTTGGGACTAATTCTTTGGCGAAAGTGCACTAATAAAGATGGGTCAAATGGTAGTTCGTTGCTGTAGCTTGATTGACCGATGAAGTATTGTAGATAGGGGTTTTCCCGGATCTGTTCTACTGTTTCCCGATCGCTAATTCCTAATTTTTCTTTAATAATTAATGCCCCCAATGCCATCCGAAAGGATTTGGCGGGTGCCCCATGAGTCTGTGGGGAAGTTGGCCGCATATTCTGATTCAAATTCAGACCACGGGATTATTTGGGCCATTTTTACCCAACGGTTGTCCGCAGACAATTTAGAGCCGTTGACTAGTTCAAAGTCTAAGGCTGGGAGGAGAGCAAGCTCAGCTTTCTTGTACACGCTCGCAAGTGGTGATGCACGGGTTTTGATCTATTTTACCTGTTTATTTTGCATCTAACTCTCGATCGCACCAGTTCTTAACCCATCCCACGTCAAGTGCGATCGATATATTCAGCAAGCCCTACCTAGAGGCGGCTCGTACTAACAAGAGTCCGCCGATGCCAAAGCCAAAGGCGATCGGCAGCCAAGCTGATAGGATGGGACTCAAGACAGCTTTCACACCCATAGAACTGGTGATAAAAGAAAATACATAGTAAGTGAAAATCACCACTACGCTAATACCAAAACTCGTGCCTTTACCAGAGCGACGCGGTTGAGTGCCCAAAGCGGCTCCGACAATCGCAAATACCATAGACACAAAGGGAAAAGCATATTTCTCTTGAATTCTCACCCTAAGTTTGCGAATTTGTGGTTCGTCACCACTGTTTTTAATTAACTCCAATCGCTCTAAAGCTTGGGCAATATTCATTTCCTTAAAATCCCGCGCTCTAGCTGCTAAATCTAAGGGTGTGCGGGGTAGTTTCAATTGTTGGTGTTCAAATCTAACGATATTGCGGTAAGAACCATCAGGAGCTACTATATAAGCGGTGCCGTTGAAAAAATCCCAGGTGTTTTCGGAGGGATTCCAGGTTGCTGATTCAGAAGAAACTATTTGATTGAGGCCGGGGGTGGAGCGATCGATAATTGTTAAACCTTTCATGCGTTTCCCGTCAAATTCTTCTGCATAAAAAAAGCGGGCTAGGGTTTCATTGGCGCTTTTGTCAGTTGTCCGAAATTCTGTGTAAATAATATTGCCTTTTTGAAATTGCGGTGTTTCTCGCTTCAGGGCTTTGTCTAAAGTCAATGTAGCCCGGTAGTTGGCCGCCGGTACTACTAATTCTTGTAAGGGGAAGGTGAGGGCTGTGACAACTAACCCTAAAATTACTGCTGGGATTACCAGTCGGTAGACGCTAACTCCACAACTGCGTAGGGCTACGAGTTCGCTATCGCTCGACATTCGGCTGTAAGCCATTAAGGTAGCTAACAGCATTGACATCGGAAAAGCTAATACTACGAAATAGGGAATTTGTAGCATGAAAATTTCCAGGGCTGCGCCGTAGGGGAGGCCTGATTCTGCTACTCTGCGTACTAATTCAAATAATGCACCGACGGTGATGGCGACGGATGTAAAGAGTCCGACACCAAACAGAAATGGACCCATTAGTTCTTTGACAATGTACCAGTCCATTACCGAAATTCTCGGCAGCCAGTTGAGGGGATTGAAAGATTTGGACATTGCTATTTTCATAGTTGCACGCGATCGCAGATTCTTCTTTTATTCAAAATCAAAATTATTAAATTTTGCCCGCTCTTCCATTCCTTCAGGAGATTATCGCACGAAGTTGTCGCCTAAGTAATATTGCCGCACTAAAGGGTTGCCATAGAGTTCTTCTTCTGCGCCGGATGCTAAAATTTGGCCGTCTCGCATGATGTAGGCTCGATCGGTAATTTCTAGGGTTTCTCGCACGTTGTGATCCGTGATCAAAATCCCGATTTGCCGATCGCGCAATTTAGCAATAATACTTTGAATTTCGTTGACGGCGATCGGATCTACTCCGGCAAAGGGTTCGTCTAAAAATAGGAATATCGGTCCGTCTCGCCCCGCAGCCAAAGCTCTCGCCAGCTCAGTCCGCCGTCTTTCGCCGCCGGAAATTTGAATTCCTAAACTGGATGCAATTTTTTCTAAGCGAAATTCTTGCAACAGGAAATCTATGCGATCGCGCCATTCCCATCGTGGCACTTGAGTTTGTTCTAGGACTAACAAAATGTTATCCCGCACGGTCATGTTGCGAAAGATGCTGGCTTCTTGGGCGAGATATCCTATTCCCAAATGTGCTCGTTTGTGCATTGGCAATTGAGTGATGTCTAAATCGTTGAGCCAAACCCGGCCTTGATTGGGTTTTTCTAATCCCGTAGCGATGTAAAAGGTGGTAGTTTTGCCAGCACCGTTGGGACCGAGCAATCCGACAATTTCTCCTTGTGCTACAGAAAGATTGACGCGACTGACTATATTGCGTTTGCCGTAGGATTTGTGAATATTTTCGAGTACAATTTTCATTCTCGTCGAGCAATCTCTACCAGTTAAATTCCCGTAGGCGGGCAAAGGCGATCGAATTTCAAGTTAATCTGAGATTTTGGATGATTCTGCTGAACAGGCCCGATGGCCTGGCCTGTTCGAGAAACAGTCAATTTAATGGTGGGTAGGAGAACTCCCACGCAAAATTTTGCTGCCAGCAGTTTTTAGCGCGGGGCAGTGGTGGGACGTGGGGAGCCGACTGCATTTTGAGCGGCTGCATCTTGCTCTGGGGCAACCAGATAGACGGATTCTACCTGCCCTGGTTTGTCTGGTAGGGCAATAAACCGCCCTTCGTCGATTAGATATGTCACGGTTTCGCCCCGCAGGCTGTTTCCCTGCTGCAAGACGTAAACGTCTCCGCTGAGAATGATCCGGCGCTCGCGGCTGAAGTATTGGGCTTGAGCTGCGGTGGCCTGCATTTGGCGGGCTGGGTAGTTGATTTGGACGTTGCCACGGGCTGTCACGATGCCGGTTTTGGAGTCTGCTTCTTGGATGTCCGATCGCACGCTGAGGGTGCGGGGCGGCGTTGCTTGGGGATAGGTGGGAGAAGCCATCGCGCCTGCCAGAGTGAGGGGCAACAGCAGCGATAATCCTTTGAATATTCGGGAATTAAGTAATTTAGCGGAGGACATCATAGATTGTCTGCCTCAAAATTTGTAAAATTGCTCAACGGCATAACTTTTAGCTTTGACAGTTAAGTGTTTTATCTTAACGACCGGGAAGACTCCGGTTATGTCGATCGGTTCACGACCTACTATCAACCAATTATCCTAGCAACAGAAATGCCAATTTTACTGCCTATGTTGCTGAGTCTGCTGTCCCGGCTAATTTTCTCTAGGAAGATTTAGGGACAGTTTACCGGGCTTTGGCCTACGGTGGCTATCGGCTCTGTGTCGATCGCCCCGATCTTACTTCAATCCATCCCAAGTGTTTCCTTGAGGTCAGTCTTATCCGCTTGATTCTTATATAGCAGAATCTGGTGATTATTTGCCGATCGCACAATCGCCATCTACTCGACTTCTTCAACAAGTAGCTGTTCTCAATTAATACCCAAATCAAAAAATCAAAACAGCAGAGCTATTCAGCTACTACTTTTTCCCGCTATGTTCATTTCGAGCAAATTAGGTTAATATTAATGGAGACATGAGTTGACTCACTATACTATAAGGAAGACGGCAGACGGCAGAGGTAAAATTCACTAATATCGATGATTTTAGCAATTTTGAATGTCCCGATCGCCGAATTTATTCCTCCTATATATACAGTCAACCATTAACAGTCAAAAGCTAACAATTAACAACCTCCAATCATGACTAATAAAGTTCAAAAAACTGAAGCCGAGTGGAAAGAGCAGCTCACAGCCGAACAATTCAAAGTTACTAGAAAAAAGGGAACTGAAAGAGCATTTAGTGGTGAATATCACGACAACAAAAAGTCAGGAACTTATAATTGTATTTGCTGTGGCACCCCACTATTTGAATCAGAAACAAAGTACGATTCCGGTACTGGTTGGCCGAGTTTCTACGCTCCAGTTAGCGAAGAAAATGTTAAGTGTGAATCCGATAATACTTTGTTTATGCGCCGCACAGAGGTGTTGTGTGCTGTCTGTGATGCTCATCTGGGTCATGTATTCAATGACGGCCCCAGACCAACAGGTCAGCGCTACTGCATGAATTCTGCTTCTCTTAATTTCGTACCCAAGGATTGAATCAAGAGTTGACCCCTCAACATTGCAAGCTCTTCTGGAATGGGCCCAAAATCCTGTTCCAGTTAATTTATGTTCAAAATGCTCCCATACTGCTATCTTATGGTGGAAGCAAACAGAATAAAAAATAGTGGCGGCATGGGGATGGTTTATCAGCGGGTTTTGCTGAAGCTCAGCGGTGAAGCGCTGATGGGCGATTTGGGCTACGGGATCGATCCGGTAGTTGTTAGTTCGATCGCTCAGGAAGTAGCCAAAGTCGTTTCTGAAGGTATTCAGCTAGCGATCGTTGTCGGTGGCGGCAACATTTTTCGCGGCGTGAAGGCAGCTTCGGCGGGTATGGATCGGGCAACGGCAGACTATGTGGGTATGATTGCTACAGTCATGAATGCCATCACATTGCAGGATGCCCTAGAACAAGCAGGAGTTCCAACCAGGGTGCAAACGGCGATCGCCATGCAAGAAGTAGCTGAAACCTACATTCGACGGCGCGCGATTCGTCACTTGGAAAAAAAACGGGTAGTGATTTTTGGTGCCGGTTCTGGTAATCCTTTTTTTACTACTGATACCACAGCCGCTTTGCGGGCGGCTGAAATTGATGCAGAGGTGATTTTTAAAGCTACTAAGGTAGATGGGGTGTACGATTCTGACCCCCACATCAACCCCAATGCTCGCAGATACCAAACCCTCACCTACGGACACGTCTTGAACCAAGACTTGCGGGTGATGGATAGTACGGCGATCGCTCTTTGTAAAGAGAATAATATTCCTATTATGGTATTTGACCTGACGGTATCGGGCAACATCTACCGAGCAGTAATGGGAGAATCTATTGGAACCCTTGTGGGAGGTTTTTGTGAAGTTAGCTGACGTGGAAGATCATATGCAAAAGGCAGTTGAGGCTACTCAACGGTCTTTTAATACTATTAGGACGGGACGGGCAAACGCATCTCTCCTCGATCGGATTATGGTAGATTACTACGGTGCTCCAACTCCGATCAAATCTCTTGCCAATATCGGTACGCCGGATGCTTCTACCATCAGCATCCAACCTTTCGATCGCCAAGCACTCAATTTAATTGAAAAAGCGATTTCGCTGTCTGATGTGGGACTCGTACCCAACAATGACGGTTCCATAATTCGTTTGAACATTCCGCCGCTGACCAGCGAGAGACGCCAAGAATTTGTCAAAATGGCAGGAAAATTTGCTGAAGAAGGCAAAGTTGCTATTCGGAATGTCCGCCGCGATGCCGTAGACTCAGTTCGCAAGCAAGAAAAAAGCAGCGAGATTTCTAAAGATGAATCCCGCGACTTGCAAGATAAAGTTCAAAAGCTGACCGATAAGTACATTGCCAAAATCGAAGAAGTTCTGGCTGCGAAAGAGAAAGATATCGTGAAAGTATAACAACAGTCAAAAGTCATTGGTCAGTTAACTAACAATTAGCAACTGACTGATGACTTTTGACTAATGACTAATTGCTAATGACTAAAATCTTTGATTGTATTATTGTCGGTTCTGGACCAGGAGGTAGCACAGCAGCTTATCACTTGTCCAAGCTGGGTCGTTCTGTTTTGGTACTAGAAAAGATGTCTTTACCCCGCCATAAACCCTGTGGCGGAGGTGTTTCTCCGGCGATCGCCCAATGGCTAGATTTTGACCTGACACCAGCTATTTCTGTGAAAGCTACTAAAATTAGCTACACCTGGAAAATGGCAGACGCGGTGGAAGTGGATCTAGAGTCGCCCATGTGGATGGTGCAGCGGGATGTATTTGATGAATTTTTACTCAAACAAGCTCAAAAGATTGGTGCGGAAGTTAGAGATGCTACTGAAGTCATAGGAATTGAGTTTACCAACTCTGTTTGGTTAGTTAAAACTACCACTGAACCTGTTTATGCTCGCTATTTAATTGGTGCTGACGGTGCTGGTGGTCCCATGGCTAAGTGGTTGGGTTTGAAAGAACCAAAACTCTATGTGAGTGCAAGTTTGGAAACTTCTGCAATCACAGGTGATGTTCTCAATTTTGATTTTGGCACGATTAAAAAAGGTTTTATCTGGAGTTTACCCAAGGCTGATGGCTACTCTTTGAGTATTGCTGCTATGCGGGGCGATCGACCAAAAAATATCAAAAATATGTTGGCTGATTACGCAACTCACTGCGGTGCGGATGTGATTGTCAGCGATATCCACGAATATCCGATGAGTCTGTGGGATGGCGATCGCCAATTACACTCCCAAAATGCACTGTTGGTAGGAGAAGCAGCCAGTCTCACCGATCCCCTGTCCGGCGAGGGGATTAGACCTGCTATTTTGAGCGGATTTAAGGCCGCTGAGGCGATCGATCGAGCTCTTGGAGGTGTGGGCGACGCTCTGGAAAAGTATACTCAAATTATTAGCGAAGAATGGGGAAGCGATATGCTTTGGGCTAGTCGTTTGGCTGCGGCATTCTATCAGTTTACTGGTGCTGCTTACAGAGCTGGGGTTAAATCCCCTAGAGCTAGTCAGGTAATGAGCAAAATTTTGTGCGGCGAAGTGTGTTATGCCGATATCGCTCACCGCGCTATTAAAAAGCTGATGCCATTTTAATTAGAAGGAAGAAGGCCCTTCGACTCCGCTGGCTGAACCGCTTCAGGAAGAAGGCCCTTCGACTCCGCTGGCTGAACCGCTTCAGGAAGAAGGCCCTTCGACTCCGCTGGCTGAACCGCTTCAGGAAGAAGGCCCTTCGACTCCGCTGGCTGAACCGCTTCAGGAAGAAGAACCCCCCCCTACCCCCCCCAAGGGGGGAGGGAAGAAGGGGGAGAGAAGAGGGAAGAGGGAAGAGGGAAGAGGGAAGAGGGAAGAAGGGGGAGGGAAGAGGGAAGAGGGAAGAGGGAAGAGGGAAGAGGGAAGAGGGAAGAGGGAAATATTCTGAAGTTCTCACTCTTGATTTTTCATGCTGAATTGTCTAAAATCTAAAATCTAAAATCGAATGACAATTTATTTTTATAAAGTAGATGAGCCTTACGGCTGCTTTTCTAACTTTTCACTCCATGACATTTGGATCGATGGTCAAAAATGGTTGACTGTGGAACACTACTATCAAGCTCAAAAATTTGTCACCAGTTCTGATGAAAGGTTGGTGGCTGCGATTCGAGCCGTACCTACTCCTCAAGAAGCTGCTAACTTGGGTCGCGATCCCAACCATCGCCTTCGTGCTGATTGGGAAGCGGTAAAAATTTCAGTTATGTGCGAAGCGGTTAAAACTAAGTTTCTCACCCATACAGATATTCAACAGATTCTCCTCCACACGGGCGATCGCCTGATTGTCGAAAATTCACCAACAGATTACTATTGGGGTTGCGGTTGCGACCAAACTGGGCAAAATCATTTGGGTAAAATTTTGATGAGGGTGCGGCGCGATATCTCTGAAAGCCTTGCTAACTGCGAAAAACTCTAATTTTTAAGTGAATTGTCGATACATGAATTTATCTATTAAAATAATAATAGTATATTATAAAAATTGTTAATTAATGTAACAAAATTTTAAGATTGCGAGAAATTGATCGGATCGTTAAAATAATAATCAGGAGTCCAAGGGATCGTTTAGTTAGAGCTGCGATCGCTCCAAAAATCTACAAAATATTAAGTCTGAATCCGACTTTTGATATCGGGACATCCCCGTCTACAGTAAAAAATTCTGATAAATATTACATTACATTGCCGAAAAAGGAGATTTATGAAATTGACAGAAGAACCCGAAAAAATCAATCATCAACTAGACCGAGAAGTCTTGGTACGTCGCATAACTGAACGTATCCGCCAATCTTTAGAATTAGAAGATATTTTAAGTTGTACTGTAGAAGAAGTGCGGTCTTTTCTGAAAACAGACCGGATTATGATTTATCGGTTTAGTCCAGATGGTAGCGGAGAAGTTGTTGCCGAATCAATCGATCCCAACCATCTCCCTTCTTTAAAAGGATTAAACTTTCCAGCCGACGACATTCCCCCCCAAGCCCGCCAGATGTATGTCCGTCAACGCCAGCGGACAATAGTAGATGTCAAGTCAGCCACGATCGCCTTAAGTCCCCTGGATGCGCCCCAAACAGGTGAACCTTTAGCTAGTGAGGAGATATATTACAGATCGCTCGATCCTTGTCACGGAGCTTATCTGATGGCAATGGGAGTCCTATCTTCCCTAGTCGTGCCCATTTTGCACCGCCGCACCGGGCCAGCAAACAACAAAACAGACATCTGCGATTCGCCGGAGTGCTTGACGAGATACGATCCAGACAAAAGTAGCCAAACTCACATCGAATTGTGGGGACTTTTGGTATCTCACCACTCCGCTTCCCGCAATATTTACCAAACTGATTTGGAAGTAGTTCAGTTAGTCGTAGATCAATTGTCGATCGCGATCGCTCATGCCATCGTGATCGAGCAAACTCGCTCTCAAACAGCCCTGGAAGCCACAGTCAGCCGCATCGCCACTCTATTGTACGGTCAAGCCAACATTCAATTGCAGCAGGCTTTAGAAGCTACTGTCACCGCCATGGAGGGCTGTGGTGGCAGACTCTACATCAGCGCCCCGAAAATCCTCCCAGAAAAGTTATCAACTCCCAAAATCTATGGGGAATTTCGAGTTCCCACCAATCATCAAGTTTCGACAGTTGCTTCTACTACTGATTCGGCCGATTCGGCCTTTGAAGTGTTCGCCGTAGGAGAACAACCCATACTTCCAGAGTGGGAAAATGCCACAAGTGCGATCGAAACCCATCCTCTGTGGCCAAAATGGCTAACCACAGGATTGAACAATCATCAACAGACTCCCAAGGTTTCCCCATTGGCAATTGCCAATATTTCAAATATGGTGGGTACTGACTCCCAATTCCCAATTTGGATAATTACAGACTTATATAAAGAACCTCTCTTTAGAGTTTTATCTCCGGCTTTCCAAACTACTCAAATTCGAGGTTTGCTGGTAATTCCCCTCCACTACCAACAGCAATTAATCGGGTGTTTGACAATTTTTCGTAAGGAAATTGATACCGAAAAATTGTGGGCTGGACGCTTTGATACCAGCGCTAAACAAGAGCTTCCCAGACAATCCTTTGAACTGTGGCGAGAAATAAAAAAAGGTCAGTCACCTCAGTGGAAATTGCCCGAAATTGAACAATGTTTAGCGATTGCGAACCAATTTAGTTCAGCAGTTAAGCATTATATTTTGCATCAAGAAGTGCAGCAGATGAATGCCAACCTAGAGCGTCAAGTTCAAGAACGTACCGCTCAATTGCAAAAATCCTTGGACTTTGCCAAAGTATTGACGCGAGTCAGAGACCAAATCCGCAGCACCTTGGACTTAAAAACTATACTGCAAACTATTGTCCGAGAAGTAAGAGTTTTGTTAGATACCGATCGCACAGTAATTTACCAATTTACCGACGGCGAACAGGGGGAGGTAGTTGTTGAAGATGTTCGCGGTGAGTGGCAGTCAATTTTGGGTTTGAAATCTCCAGAAGAATGCTTTCCCGAAGGTTCATCCTGTTTTTACAGGAAAGGAAAGGTGCGGGTGATTAATGACATTGATAATTCGGATTTAACTCCCTGTCACCGCGATTTTTTGGCAAGTTTGCAGGTGAGGGCAAATTTAATAGTGCCGATCGGTCAAGATAGCCAATTTTGGGGATTGCTAATTGTCCATGAGTGTTCCGCGCCCAGAGTTTGGCAAACAGCAGAACAGGAATTGCTGCAACATTTGGCAGATCAAGCTGCGATCGCCCTTCACCAAGCAGAACTTTATCAAGAAAGTCTGAATGCAGCCTCCGCCGATCAAGCAAAAGCC
Source organism: Microcoleus sp. CAWBG640 (assembly GCF_020883015.1). Taxonomy (NCBI): domain Bacteria; kingdom Bacillati; phylum Cyanobacteriota; class Cyanophyceae; order Oscillatoriales; family Microcoleaceae; genus Microcoleus; species Microcoleus sp. CAWBG640. Next base: position 4,067 of record NZ_JAHRFC010000048.1, on the reverse strand, counting down.
GAACAGCTAGCTCATGCTCTGGCCCAACTCCAAAATACCCAAGCTCAATTAATTCAAACTGAGAAAATGTCCAGCCTCGGACAACTGGTGGCTGGCGTCGCCCACGAAATCAATAACCCCGTTAACTTTATCTACGGTAATCTCTCCCACGCCAACGAATACAGCAAAGATTTGCTCTGCTTGGTGGAACTTTATCGCCAGCACACTCCCAATCCTAACCCAGAAATTACAGAGTGCGAAGAAGCGATCGAGGTAGATTTTCTTACCGAAGATTTGCCGAAAATTTTGGACTCTATGAAAGTGGGAGTCGAACGCATCCGTCAATTAGTTGTATCTTTACGGAATTTTTCTAGACTCGATCGCGCCGAGAAAGATTGCGTTGACATTCACGAGGGCATCGAGAGTACGCTGTTGATTTTGCAGCACCGCATCAAAGCCACCTCCGATCGAGCAGCCATAGAAGTCATTAAAGAGTACGATACTTTGCCACGAGTGGATTGCTATGTTAGCTCCTTGAATCAAGTGTTTATGAATCTCCTCGGCAATGCGGTTGACGCAATAGAAAGCCGAAAGATAGAACGAATTAGGAGTTTACCTGGATTAGAACCCAGTGCAGGAGCTATCAACTTAAGCTCCCAAAAATCCTCGGTGGATTCGGAAAATTTCAATGTAACCAATCAAACTTTAATTCCCGATGTTCCCAATCCTTGCATTCGGATTCGCACTCAATTAATAGATGAAAAAACCATAGGAATTTGCATTGCCGACAACGGTCACGGCATCCCGAAAGAGTTAATTTCTCACATCTTTAATCCGTTTTTTACTACTAAACCAGTTGGTCGCGGCACAGGTTTAGGACTTTCTATCAGTTACCAAATTGTAGTTGAGAAGCATCAAGGGGTACTTAAGTGCGTTTCTATTCCTGGTAAAGGTACAGAATTCTGGATTGAGATTCCTATCCATTAGTTAAAGGTTAACAGTTAACTGTTAACTGTTAACTTTTAACTCGAAGTCACGATTCCGATACTAACGGATTTGATATCAATTAAAACAGCACTTGTAGTAGGAAAGAACTGACGGAACCCAGTAGACTCATAAAGTCGCCACCGCCGGCTGTGCGGGGTTCTGTTGGCTTTTGGCGGGCTACAATTGCTTCGGCTAACTGCTTGGACAATTCCTGACCTTGGGAATTCCCTTGCGTGGCAAAAAGTTTGTTAGCTATTGCAGCGTCTTGAGTGGCACCGGCGAAGTCTCCTAAATCGGCACGAGACATACTGCGAGCAAAATAAACGGAGGCTAAGTCGGGTTTGAGATTGAGGGCTTGGTTGTAATAATCTACGGCGTTTCTGTAGTTTCCAGCTTGGGCCTCGATTACTCCGAGTTTGTAGAAGTCTTCCGCAGTACCAATATTAGTTGGCATTCCTCGAACTCCTAGCAGTTGGGTGCTGGTTAAATTAGTGTTGAGCAAATTGGCGTTGCTGAGGTAGGCGCTTCTCAAGTCGGCACCGTTGAGGTTGGCTCCGCTGAGGTTGGCGCCAGTTAGGTTAACGCCAAACAGACTGGTGCCGCTGAGGTTGGCTCCGCTGAGGTCGGCCCCAGCCAGGTTGGCTCTGCTGAGGTTGGCTCCTCTGAGGTCTGCACCTTGGAGATTGGCTCCTGCTAAGTTGGCTAAGACTAAGCCTGCACCGTTGAGGTCGCAGTTGGGGCACTGTCGGGTGGCTAGTAGTTGTTGGGTGTGTTGTATGTTTTCGGCCGATGCAGGGGCTAGAGGGGCTAGAGCGCTTAGCACTGTTGCAGCAATGACTATTCTGCTGAGTTTCATTGTTAACCGTCCAAAATCCGAAATATTAAATCTAAAATAACTTGTATTGAGGCAAGTGGAAATCTATAGTTACTAGGGTCTTTCCTAAAATAATAATTATTAGAGCTTATTTACAGCTTTTCAAAAATCTATATTCTGATTAAGCTGGCTGCACTATAATCCCACAAAAATCATCACATAAAATTTACTTATTCAGGGATATTTTTTTATATTTAATTATAATAAACTCTATTTTTTAGTCACGATTATTGCAGACTATAACAGTTACACTCTCTCTAAAAAAACCTTAACTCCGATTACTTTGCAGCCTTCGTGATGATGAAAATAGTGTGTTTATGGAGCGAAAAATCCACCGATTAGTGGGATTTTTTTCTAGGTTGTTGATTTTACTGATTTTGAATGTGACAACGATCACCAATAACTCTGGGTAATATCACATAAAGACAGCTTTTTCGATCACAAGATGTTGCGGGAAATAGTACATAGTAGTATTGTACCTCTAACAAATTGACAACCCGACCTTCTACGTGTTTTACTCAAGTAACGATCGACCAAGTAGTTTCATCGATATTTGCCGATCGCAGTTTGTCGGTATCACTTTGACTAGGCGCTACCTTAGTCAAATCATGAGACTGCTGAAATCTAAGCATTTCTCGAAGAGAGAAGAACAGAATGCACTTGTCAGAGTCTTGTCAATTCTCTACAATAGTGCGATCGCCATTGCAGGTTAATCAAGAAGCGCGATCGACAGCATCTGTACTGATAAATCTTATTTATCTGCTGGTTGCTAATGACACACGGCCACAGATAAATTAGTAAAAAGAAATTAATAGTAAGAAAAAACAGGGATTGTGTATAGTACAAAAAACTTAATGAGGGTGCTTTAATAAACAAAAAGAATCGCTATTTTTTTAGAAAAAAATCAAACGTTAGTCAGATTGATGGGATTTTTACCCATCAAAAGTTCAAGTAAATCGGTTGTATATTGCTAAGCTGCAAGTCCAAGGTTATCAGTAGCCTCGGAACAGATTCTGTTCCCTTGTCAAGCAAAGCTATTACAGATCGCGAATCCCCATGAGGTAATTAGTATGGCTGGAGTATGTAGACTTAGCATCACAGAGACAATTGAACAATTGAAAAGCTTATTAACCGAACAAAAAACGGCAAGTGGATTTCAAAAAATCCAAGCATTGTACTTGTTTAAAATTTGTCAAGTTAAAACAGTGAAAGAATTGGCACTCACCATCGGCGTCAACCGAATTACCGTGCAGCGGTGGCTCAGAAAATACCGTTCTGATGGACTCGAAGGACTCCTAGAAACAAAGCACAGCGGAGGCCGCAAGCCAGCAATTCCTCCTTTGGCCCGCGCTAGCTTAGCAGTGCGCCTCAGCGATCCCCATAAAGGCTTCAAAAGTTATGGAGAAATTCAAGATTGGTTGCAGCAGGAATATAACATTCAGGCTTCTTATAAAGCCGTTTACGCGACGGTAAGATACCAATTAAAAACGAAACTGACCAAAGTCTAAATTCTGCACTAATAGACATCTCCCAAAAAGGCTGTCAAGCAGGGCTGTTTCATTCTCTTGTAGGGGCAGCCCCCCGTGCATTGGTGTCAACTTAAGGCCAAACCCTGTCACAGACTACTGTTTGACGATTAAGGCCAGATCCCCCCTAACCCCCCTTAAGAAGGGGGGGACAGGAGTCCGATCAAAGTCCCCCTTCCCCCCTTGGGGGGGGCTAGGGGGGGGTGGGGATTTAGGGGGATCTAGACTCAGGTAAAAACCAGATTTCTCAAGGCTTTCAGGCTTAAGTTGACACCTATGCCCCCCGTGGCTGCCCCCATCTCACCAAACACATACAAAATCGTGGAAGAAGAGGGTAGGCACGGGGGCACTACCCCTACAAAATGATGATTTGTCAGCAGAATGAAACAGCCCTGGGCTGTCAAGGGCTGGCTGTTTCATTGTCAAGAAAACGATGATTGTGTAGGGGTAGTGCCTTTCTTTGCCTACCCCCTCCCTTGAATATCAATCTAAAAAGTCAAAATAGGGCTGATATTTGGTAGCAAGTTGTACGCGCAATTCATTAATTGCGCGTACAACTTGCTGCTTTTGCTGTTTTTTAGCTAGACAGACGGGAATCCCCACACTATACCGCCTCGGTTAGTGTGGGATGAAAGGCGTGTGAGGTGAGGATTCCATCTGTTCACAATCTCAAAGCATAGCTTTGAGGAGTGGGCGGATGG